>NZ_CBAICG010000001.1:0-186714 GCF_964715405.1 Solirhodobacter sp.
GCCAAAGCCCGGCGGCGCCCCGCACCCGTCACTTCACTTTCGGGTTCAGCAGCGCCGCGATCTTCGGATCGTCCATGTTGGCCTTGGTCACCAGGTTGGCGCCGGTGTCGACGTTGGCGTCGACCTTTTCGCCCTTCGAGGCGGCAAGCGCGGTCTTGATGCCGTCATAGCCCATCCGGTAGGGGTCCTGCACGACCAGCGCCGCGATGGTGCCGTCCTTCAGGAAGCCGACCAGCTTGTCGTCATTGTCGAAGCCGACCAGCGCGACCTTGGCGGCCACCTTGTTTTCCGCGATTGCCTGGCCCGCGCCCTGCGCCATGATCAGGTTCGAGGCGAAGATGCCAACCAGGTTCGGGTCGGCGGTCAGGAGGTCGGTGGTGATGTTCAGGCCGGTCGTGGCCTGCCCGTCAGCGACCTTGTCGGCGGTCAGCTTCAGGTCGGGATACTTCGCCGCCAGTTCTTCCTTGAAGCCCTTGGCGCGCTGGTCCAGCGAACCGACGCCCGGCAGCGCGGTGATCAGCGCGACGTTGCCCGCGATCTTGCCGGTCTTTTCCTTGATCGCCGCGGCAAGCCCGTCGGCGGCCACGCGGCCGCCCTGCACGTTGTCGGTGGTCAGGAACGAGGTGAAGGCTTTCGAATCGGCGGCCGAGTCGATGCCGATGATCGGAACCGATTTGGCGGCCTCGTCGATCGGGGCGCCAAGCGCCTTGAACTCGGTCGGCGAGATCACGACGGCGGCGGGTTTGCCCGCGACGGCGTTCTCAAGGATGCTGATCTGGCCGTTGATGTCGGATTCCGACTGGGCGCCCAGTTCCGGCACGTTCACGCCCAGGTCTTTGCCGGCCTGACGCGCGCCCGCGAGCACGATCTGCCAGTAGAACGAGGTCGTGTCCTTCACGATGATCGGAATCGTCACGTCGGCGGCGAAGGACGGCGTTGCCGGCAGCAGGCTGACGGCAAACGCGGCCCCAAGGACGCCAAGCGTGGCGCGGCGGCCAAAGCTAGTCAATGATTTCATTTTTCTCTCTCCCTAGGCACGTCCAGTTCACGGGGCGCGATGGTGCCCTTCTGTCCGTTGCGAAGATGATTATTATGGATAAGAGACAAAGCTGACAAGGAGTTTCTCGCCGCCAACAGGTCGGGACGGGTTATCCCGACCGCGCCGCCAGCGCCCTCAGGCGCGGCATCGGCAGGGGTCCGGCGGCCCCCGCCCAGGTGATGAAGGCACCGATCCGGCTTTGCAGTTTGGCGCCGTGGCCCTTGGCGATATCGGCGACGCGATGCGCAAGGAACGGGTTGTCGAACCGCCCGAGCGTGGTCGCCAGATAGGCCTTGGCCTCTGGCCCCAGGCCGCGCGCGGCAAAGCCGGGCAGCACCTCGTCGTGATAGAGGCGCAGCAGGTCCGTGCGGGTACGGACATCGGCCAGCATTTCACGCACCGTCGTTTGCACGGGCCATCCGCCGTCCAGCCAGGTTTGCGCCAGGACGGTGTGGCCGAGGTTGAGGATGTGGACCTTCAGCCGCTGATAGGGCTCCAGGTCGTCGACGATCCGGATTGCGGGATGGGTGCAGGGCGGCACAAGGTTCGGTCGGCGCTCGATCGCCCACAGCGCATAGGGCTCGGCGACCGCGCCCAGCGGTTCAAGGGACTCCGACACGATGCGGTCGACAAGGCTGTTGGCGAACACGCAGCGCGCCGCCATCCAGTCGAGGAAGCCGGGCGTGGCCCCGTTGCGCCGCGCCATGTCGCGCACGAGGGTTTCAAGCACCGCGCCGTTTCGCGCCACCAGTTCGGTCGGAAAGACCGTCAGCCCCTCACCCCCGGCGGCATGGCGCGCCGCGAGGCAGGCGAGCAGCTTGCCCGGAAACGACGGCGGCACCGACGCCTCGGGGTGGCGCAGGTCGATGACCTCGTCGCCCGCGACCAGCCCCGCCTCGGTCGTGTTCGAGATCACGCAGCGCGCCTCTTGCGCCGCGATGCGCAGCACCTCGGGCCAATCCGCCTCGGCCGTCAGCCCGCGCGTCACCACATGCACCTGCTGGCGCGTCTCGACCGGCTGGCCGTCGACAAGGCCGCGGAGGATCACCCGATAGCCCGCGGGGTCGTTGAAGGCGCGCGCCCGCGCCAGACCCGCCGCGCCGCCGCTGGACGCAACGACGGTCACCGGCCCGGCCCCCGCCTCGTCGAGGAAGAGGTCGGCATGGGCTTGCAGGAACCGGCTGGTGCCGAATTGCAGCACCGTGCCGGAGGGGCGCCCGATCAATCCCATTGCACCGAGTCCATCAGGGTCTGGCGCGCCGATTGCAGGTGTCGGCGAAACGCTTCTTCGGCCCGCGCGGGATCATCCGCCAGCAGCGCCTCGATCACCGCCAGATGCTCGATCGCGGCAATCCGGTTGCGGTCCTTTTCATGCGACTTGTTCCAGCGGTAATGGAAGTGGAAGATCAGCGAAACGAGGGCAAAGAAATCGTCGACAAAGCGGTTGTGCAGCCGCGACGTGATCAGTTTGTGAAAACGCTCGTCGAGGCGCGGAAAGCGGAGGAAATCGTCGTCGATACGGCCCAGCAACGCCTTGTGCTGCGCAGCGAGCGCGCGAAGTTCCGTCACCGCCGCCGCGTCGAGCGGGGCCCCCAGCAGATCGCGCAGCGCGCGGATCTCGAACATCTCGCGCACGTCGAAGACCTCGATGGCGAAGTCGCGGGTGAAGCCGTTCAGCACCCAGTGGCGGTTCGGTTTCTTCTCGATCAAGCCAAAGCGCGAAAACCGGATCAGGTATTCCCGGATCGCCGAGTGGCTGACGCCGAACTCCCGCGCCAGTTCGCTTTCACGCAGGATCGCGCCTGGCGCCAGATCGCCGCTGAGGATGTAGTCCATGAACGCGGTCTCGACCCGTTCGGTGGCCGACAGCGTCTCTTCCTCGGCGAAGTAGTCCGGCGGGCCGGGCAGGCGGATGATCGTCTTGCTGCGCCCGTTCCAGCGGATCACGCCGGTCTTGTTCAGTTGGTTCAGCACCGCGCGCACCGTGGTGCGGCTGGCGTCCAGACGCGCGGCCAGTTCCGTTTCGGGTGGCAGGTCTTCGCCCAGCCCACGGCTTTGCACCAAGTCAAGGCTGCGATTGTGGATCACCTTGTAGACGCTGTTGCTGCGCGACACCGGGAGCCTCTCTGTTCTTTCCCGATAAATACACGCTACCGGCGCGGCGGCAAGAGGTACGCCACGGTTGGCCACCAGCAGGGGTCACGCGCGCGGTTTTGACCCGTCGCGGATCGCCTTGTGCACCGCCCGTTGCAGCTCCAGAAACGCGGTGGTTTCCATCACCTCTTCACGCCGCGGCCGCGCCAGCCCCACCTCGAAAACCTGCGTGATGCGGCCGGGCCCGATGCCCATCACGGCGATGCGGTCCGACAGGTAGACCGCCTCCTCGACATCGTGGGTGACGAACAGCACGGTCAGCCGGTGGCGTTCCCAGATGCCGGTCAGCAACTCCTGCATCTGGTGCCGCGTCAGCGCGTCGAGCGCGCCGAAGGGCTCATCCATCAGCAGCATCTTGGGCCGGTAGGACAGCGCGCGGGCGATCGCCACGCGCTGCTTCATGCCGCCCGACAGTTGCGCCGGATAGCGGTCGCTCGACCCGGTCAGCCCGACCAGCGCCAGATGTTCGCGCGCGATCTCGCGGCAGCGGGCCGCCGGTTCCCCCGCCGCCTTCAGCGCAAACTCGATGTTCTGCTGCGCCGTCAGCCAGGGCAGCAGGGTGTAGGACTGGAACACCACGCCGCGATCCAGCCCCGGTTTCAGGATCGGTGCGCCGTCGATATCCAGATCGCCCGCGTCGAAATCCTGCAACCCCGCGACGATCGACAGCAACGTGCTTTTCCCGCAACCCGAGGTGCCGACGAGCGAGACGAATTCGTTGTCGGCCAGATCGAGCGTGATGTCGTGCAGCACCTCGACCCGCTTGCCGGGCGGGCCGAAGCTTTTGCTCAGGGCCCCGATATGCAGCTTCGGCGCGGTCATTGCAGATCCCGTTCCTGCCGGAACAGCAGCTTTTCCAGCGCTTTCATCGCCTGATCGGTGATCAGGCCCAGCACCCCCAGCAGCAGGATGTAGCCGATGATCGTGTTGGTCTGAAAGAACCGCTGCGACACCGTGATCCGGTAGCCAAGGCCCGAGGTTGCCGCCACCAGTTCGGCCAGCACCAGCCAGGTCCAGGCCCAGCCCAGCGTGATGCGCATCGTGTCCCAGATGCCGGGCAGCGCGCTGGGCACCACGATGCGGGTCAGGATCTGGCGGTCGCTCAGGCCCAGCGTGCGGCCCAGCCCGATGAAGTCGCGCGGCACACGTTTGACGTTGTCCATGATCATCAGCACCTGCTGGAAGAAGGTGCCGATGAAGATGATCAGGAACTTCTGCAGGTCGCCGGTGCCGGTCCACAGGATCGACAGCGGCACGAAGGCCACCACCGGCATGTAGCGGATGAAATCCACCAAGGGCTCGATCGCCGCCTCCCAGGCGGTGAAGTTGCCGATCACGACGCCGATCGGGATCGCCAGCACCGAGGCGATCAGGAAGCCGAACCCGATCCGGTAAAGCGAGGCGGCAAGGTCGGTGCGCAGCGTGCCATCGGCGGCAAGGGTGTAAAGCCGGGCGATGACGCTGCCGGGCGAGGGCAGGAAGATCGGCGTGACCAGCCCGAAGGCGGTCACCGCCCACCAAAGCACGCCAAGCCCGGCAAAGACCGAGACCGCGATGCCGACGAACCGCCCCCGAGAGATCGGCGCACCGATCCCCGAGGCGCGCATCCGCGCCCTTTGCCCGGCCTTGCCCGCCATGCCCGGCCCGCGCGCCCTAACGGCCCGCTGCCGTCACGGCGCCGCCTTGACGAAGGCGGGGTCGATCATCTGCTCGGGCGTCACGTCGGCCTTCAGCAGTTCCGCCTTCTTCGCGGCCGCCTCGACATCGGCGAAGGTCTTGGTGGAAAAGTCGCCGGTCAGCGCGGTCTTGTTGTCGGCCACCGAGTAGTAGCGCACGCCGTCGAAGGCGGTGTTCAACTCGTCCACGCTGGCGCCGACGGCCTTCGAGATGATCGCGCGGCCGCCGGGCGTGTCGGCCTTGTAGGCGGCCAGCGCCTGATCCCAGCTCTTGATCATCGCCAGCACCTGGCCGGGGTGCGACTTGATCACCTCGTCGCGCACCACCAGCACGTCGCTGATCAGGCCGGGGTCGATGCCGGCCGAGAAGATTTCCTTCACGTCCTTGTCCTGCGCCATCGCGGCGGTCAGGTAGGGCTCGTAGGTCACCGCCACCGGCACCCGGCCCGCGATCAGCGCGCCGCCCGCATCCGAGGCGGGCATCGGCACCGGCTGGATATCCGCCACCGACATCCCGGCCTTGTCGAGCGCGTATTTCAGCAGGATGTCGCTGGTGGTGCCTTCCTCGAAGGCGACCTGCTTGCCCTTCAGATCGGCGATCGAGGTGATGCCCTTGCCCGCGATGATCGCGTCGGCGGTCATGCTGACGTCCAGCAGCAGCACGATCTTCACCGGCAGGCCCGCCGCCACCATGCCCATCGCGGTATGGGTGGCGATGTTGGCGGCATCAAGCTGGCCGCTGGCGAGCGCGGCGTTGATGTCCTTGTCTTCGGCGAAGTTCACGATCTGCACGTCGGCAAGGCCATTCTTGGCGAACAGGCCCTTGTCCTGTGCGACATACCACTGGCCATAGCCCAGCCAGGGCTCGATCCCCAGCTTGAAGCTGCCGGGTTCCGGCGTCGTCGGGATGCCGTCGGCCTGCACCGCAGGCGCGGCGCCAAGGCTCAGGAGGGCCGCGGTGACGAGCCCGAGAAACGGATTGGCGAAGGTTTTCATCTGGATATCCCCATTCTGTGGCCGGGCGCTGTCAGGTTCGCGGCGGCGTTCTTCTGGTTGGCACAAACACATCAGCACAAATGGTCATCGCGCCCGACCGGTCGGCGACGAGCCATTCCAACGCGGGCCGGGCGGTCCTGTCAAGGCCGCACACCCCCGCGCCCAAGCCATCAATCCGGCGCGATCGCATCAAGGAACGCGGTCACCCGGTCCCGACCCTGCAGCGGCGCGCTGCCCGCCATCACCGCCACCGAGAAGGCGATCAGCGATGACGTGGGCGTATGCGCCTGCGCCCCGGCGCGCAGGTTCATCACCAGCGTCGGGCACAGGAACAGCGCCAGCCGCAGCACCTCGCGCCAGTCGGCGGGCAGCAGGTCGCGCGCCTTCAACTCGGCCAGCAGCGGGCGCCAGAACTGGTCGGCCTTGACCGCCAGCAGATCGCGGCGGATCGGGGTCAGATCCCAGTCGGTCTCCACATGCAGATCGGTGCCGTCGCGGCGCGCCGTGGCGCGGAAGGCCGCCGTCGCCTCGGCGGGATCGTAAAGCCAGAACGGATGGGCGAAGACGTTGTGGAAGGTCGCCTTCACCTCGGCCAGCAGGGTCGGCACATGGCGCCCGGCGAAGGCCGGATCGAAGAAGATCAGGCGCGGCCCGGTCTCGCCCGCCGCATACCAGACATTGGCGTTGTGGGCATCGCCATGCGCCGTCACGCCGCCCGCGTCGGCCAGCCGGTCGGGGCGCAGCCGGTCGGCGGCGGCATCGAACAGCGCGCCAACGGGCCGCGCATAGGGGCGGCCGTTGATCACGAAACGCAGGCGGGCGAACTCCTCCCACGCAAGATCAAGGCCGGGAAACCGCACCGTCTGACCAAGGTAGAACGAGGCGAGCCGCCCGCCCGGATAGGCGCGCGTCCGGCTGTCGATCAGGCGTTCGTGGAACAGCCGGTGGATCGGTTCGGCCGCCGCCTCGGCGGCCGTGATCGGGTGCAGCGTCGCGCGGGTGACGCGCAGCAGATCGGCCGCCAGCGGCTGTTCGGCCCGCACCGCCAGCGCGCGCGCGGCGGGATCGTCGGCGCGGTCGAGCGCGTGCAGCACATCGGAAAAGCGCGGATCGTCGCGGCGGCGGTAGATCAGGATCTGCTCGCCCGGTTCGGCCGACATCCGCACCGGCAGATCGACCGGCAGCCCCACCTCGGCCAGCAACCCGGCGCGATAGTATTCGCCGGTCATCGCCTCCTCGCCCTCCTCCTGATGGAACTTGAAGAAAAAGGCGGTGCCCTGATGCGTGAAAAAGCCGTTCAGCGAGTTGAGGCTGTACTTGTCAAGGTTGATCCGCACGTCCTGCGCCACCATCCCGAACCGGTCGCGCAGCAGGGCGGCCAGCGCCACCGTCGCGGCCGCCGGATCGGCATAGGCCAGCGCCCTGATCTCGGCGGTGCGGCTCATCGCTTCAGATAGCCGTCGCGGATCGCCGACACCGCGTTGGCGTGCGAGCTGAAGCCCTCGTAATCCGCCAGCAGCCTGGCGTTGCGGGCAAGCTCGGGGTAGGCGACCGAGGTGACATAGCCGATCGAGGACCGCTTGACGAAATCGGTGACCGACAGCGGGCCATAGGTGCGCGCCCAGCGGCTGGTCGGCAGCACCGCGTTGGGGCCGAGCACGAAATTGGCCAGCGTGACCGGCGTGTGCGGCCCGAGCAGAATCTCGGCCGCCTCGGTGATCCGGCCCAGATGGGCGAAGGGATCCAGCGACAGAATCTCCAGATGCTCGGGCGCGAAGTCGTTGATGAAGGCGTAGCTTTCCTCGACCGAGCCGGTCAGCACGATGCCGCCGCGCGGGCCGGTCAGCACGGCGCGCGAGAACGCCACCCGCTGCGGCGTCATGCGCGCCCAATGGCCGGGCAGGGCGGCCAGCGCCTGTTCCGCCACGCGGCGGCTGTGGGTGACGAGGTAGGCCGCCGAATCCGGCCCGTGTTCCGCCTCGATCAGCAGATCGAGCGCGGCAAGGCCGCCGTCGATCCCGTCATCGGCAAAGATGATCGCCTCGGACGGGCCGGCGGGCAGGCCGGTGTCGATCACCTGTGCCAGCACCGATTTCGCGGCCACCACATAGGGGCTGCCGGGGCCAACCAGCTTGATCGCCGGGCGCACCGTTTCGGTGCCATAAGCCACCGCCGCCACCGCCTGCGCGCCGCCGCATTTGTAGACCGTTTCCACCCCCGCCAGCCGGGCCGCGACCAGCGTCGCAGCATCCACCCCGCCATCGGGCGTCGGCGGCGTGACGATGGAAATCTGCGGCACCCCCGCCACCACGGCAGGCACCGAGGTCATCATGGTGACCGAAGGAAACGCCCCCTTGCCGCGCGGCACATAGAGGGCGACCGACTGGATCGGCGTGAAACGGTCGCCGGCAAAGGCGCCGGGGCGGATTTCCTTCAGCCACATCGGCTCGGGGCGCTGTTCCTCGTGGAAGCTGCGGATGTTGGCGATGCCGAATACGATCGCCGCGATCACCTCGGGGGCGACGCTGCGGAAGGCCGCTTCGAACTCGGCCTGCGAGACCTGCAAGCCGCCCTCGGGCACCTCGGCACGGTCAAACTCGCGCGCAAAGCGGATCAGGGCGGCGTCGCCCTCCGCGCGGACGGCGGCGATGATCGGCTCGACCCGGCGCACATACTCCGACAGGTCGGTTTCGGCGCGGCGCAGCAGGGCGGCGCGTTCGGGCGGGGTGAGGGTGGCAAGGTCGTGGAAACGGATGTCGGACATGGGTCGCCTCTTGATCGGGCGGGGCAGGACTTGCCCCGTGTCGGAACGTCACGCGCGGGTCAGAGCGCGGCCAGAATGCCGCCATCGACCGCAAAGCACTGGCCCGTGATATAGGCCGAGGCGTCGGAGGCAAGGAAGACCGCGATGCCGTGCAGATCGGGCAGGGCGCCGAAACGACCCATCGGGATGCGCGCCCGCATCCGGTCCTGCCACGCGGGATCGGCGTAGAACGCATCCGTCATCGCGGTGCGAAAGTAGCCGGGCGCGATCGCGTTGACGCGGATGCCCTGCGGCGCCCACTCCGCCGCAAGCGCCCGCGTGATGCCCAGCAGCCCGGACTTCGACGCGCCGTAGGGCACCGCCGTCGGGATGCCCACGGCCGAGGTCAGCGAGCAAAGGTTGACGATGCAGCCGGGTCGATCCGCCGCGATCATCCGCCGGGCCGCCGCCTGCGCGCAGAAGAACGCGCCTTTCAGGTTGGTGTCGAGGATGCGATCCCACAGCGCCTCATCGACATCCAGCGAGGGGCGGACCTCTTCGACGCCCGCGTTGTTCACCAGAATGTCAAGCCCGCCCATCCGCTGCGCGGCCTCCTCGGTCGCCGTCGCGATGCGGCCCACATCGGTCACGTCGAGGCCGACCGCGTGCGCCGCGCCGCCTGCCTGCCGGATCGCGGCGCAGGTCTCGGCCAGCGCGGCGGGGTCGCGGGCGGTTACCGCCACCTCGGCCCCGGCGGCGCTCAGCGCCTCGGCGATGGCGCGGCCGATGCCACGGCTGGCCCCGGTGATCAGGGCGTGGCGGCCGGTCAGATCGAACAGCGTGGCGTTGGGCATGGCGTCCTCGGTCTGGTTCAGCGGCACGGTCAGACGATCAGGATGGTCGATCCGGTGGTCTGGCGCGCTTCCAAAGCGGTATGGGCGGCGGCGGCCTCGCGCAAGGGGCGCGTGGTCGCCACGTCAAGCCGGATCGAGCCGTTCAGCAGCCGCGCGAACAGATCGCCCGCGCGGTCCAGCAGTTCGGCCCGCTCGGCGATGTAGTCGAAGACCACCGGCCGGTTGGCCGACAGCGAGCCGCCCGCGGCAAGGTCCGACAGCGCGAAATCGCGGATCATCCCCGAGGATTGGCCGAAGTTCACGAACATGCCGCGCCGCCGCAGGCACTTGAGCGAGCCGCGCCAGGTGTCGGCGCCGACGCTGTCATAGACCGCGGCGCAGCCCGCGCCGCCGGTCAGCTCGGCGACCACCGCGGCAAAATCCTCGGTCCGGTAGTTGATGACGTAGTCGTAGCCATGCGCCAGCGCCAGCGTCACCTTTTCCGGTGTGCCCGCGGTGCCGATCGCCCGCGCCCCCAGTGCCCGCAGCCACTGACCCAGGATCAGCCCCACGCCCCCCGCCGCCGCATGAACCAGCACGGTATCCCCGGCCTGCACCGCGTAGGAGGCGGTCACCAGATACTGCGCTGTCAGCCCCTTCAGCATGGCGCCCGCGATCGCCACCGGGTCGATGCCCTCGGGCAGGCGCACCAGCCGGTCGGCGGGCACCGCGCGGTGAGTGCGATAGGCGCCATGCGGCAGGATATAGGCGACACGGTCGCCGGGGCGCAGGCCGGTCACGCCCTCGCCCACCGCCTCGACCACCCCCGACGCCTCGGCGCCGGGGATCATCGGGCCGGGGGGCCAGGGGTAAAGCCCGCTGCGGAAATAGATGTCGATGAAGTTCACCCCCACCGCGGTCTGGGCCACCAGCGCCTCGCCGGGGCCGGGGGCGGGGGTGGGCAGGTCGACCCATTCCATCACCTCGGGCCCACCGGGCGCGTGCGCGACAAGGCCCCCCGGCGTCATCGTCAGCTCTCGACCAGAAAGGCCGGATCGACCGGCAGTTGCATCGCGGTGACCAGATGGTTGGTCTGCGCCGCCAGCCCGATGATCGCCAGCAGTTCGGCATGCTGCGCCGGGGTCATCCCCTTGGCCCTTGCCGCGGCGGTGTGCGAGTGGACGCAGTAGGTGCAGCCATTGGCGGTGGAGACGGCGATATAGATCATCTCCTGCACCATCGGGGGCAGGGCGGTGTCGCCGGTCATCACCGCCTTGAGGCCGACCCAGGTTCGCGCCAGCGTCACCGGGTCGTTCGCCAGCCCGCGCCAGAAGTTGTTGACGAAATCCGATTTCCGCGTTGCGCGGATGTCGTCGAAGACGGCCTTGACGGCCGGAATCGCCTCGGCCTCGGCGTCGGTCAGCAGTTTCACGGTTGCCATGTCATCCTCCGTTTGGTCAGGCGTGCGCCCAGTCCATGTACAATTGCCGCGCCTTGCGGGCGATGGGGCCGAAGGGCAGCGGCCTGTCGTCGAACCCGATCACCGGCACCACTTTCGAGATGTTGCCGGTCGAGAAAATCTCGTCGGCCCCGCGGAAATCGGCGATGGTCAGCGTCATCTCGTGCACCATGACGCCCGCGCCGCGCAAAAGGCCGATGACGCGCTGGCGGGTGATGCCGTTCAGGAAGGTGCCGTTCGGGATCGGTGTGAACACCTCGCCGCCGCGCGCCATGAAGACGTTGGAGGTCGCCAGTTCCGCCACATTGCCGTTGGCGTCGCAGCACAGCGCGTTCTGGTAGCCCTTCGATTGCGCCTCGCGCACCATGCGGGCGTTGTTGGCGTAAAGGCAGGCGGCCTTGGCGTTGACCGGCATCACCTCCATCGTCGGGCGCCGAAAGCGGGTGGTGGTGATGGTAAAGCCGGTCGGCGCGACCATCGGCATCTCTTCCAGACAGAGCGCGAAATCGGTGCTGTCGGGCCTGGGTGGCAGCACGCCCGCGTCGCTGTCTTCGGCCCAGTACATCGGGCGGATGTAGACATCGGTGCCGGGCGCGAACTTCTTCAGGCCCTCGAAGGTCAGCGCCTCGATCGCCGCGCCGGTCAGGGTCGGCGCCAGCCCCAGCGCGCGGGCAGAGTCATTGACGCGGGCGGAATGGCGGTCAAGGTCGGGGGCGACTCCGTCAAACAGGCGCGCGCCGTCGAACACCAGGCTGCCCAGCCAGGCGCCGTGCGTTGCCGCGCCGAGGATGCGGGTGTCGCCCTGATGCCAGGCGCCGCGATAAAAGGTCCAGGTCGTTTTCGTCACGGTGTCTCCTTGGCCTCCGCCTAGTGGACGGCGGCATACATGATCTTTTCTTCCGTCGCCTCGGCGGGCGACAGTTCCTCGACGATGCGGCCCTGCCGACAGACAAGGATGCGGTCGGACAGGTTCAGAATCTCGGGCAGGTAGGACGAGATCATCACCACCGCCAGCCCGGCATCGGCCAAGCCGTTGATGATCTGGTGAATCTCGGCGATGGCCGCGACATCGACGCCGCGCGTCGGTTCGTCGAAGATCACGATGCGCGGCTGCTGCACCAGCCCCTTGCCGATCACCACCTTCTGCTGGTTGCCGCCCGACAGTTCCACCACGCGGGCATCGGGGTTGATCGACTTGATGTTCAGCTTGCCCGTCCATTCCGCCGCCAGGTCGTGGATGGCGCGGCTGCGGATCACCAGCCCCTGTTCGTGCCCCGCCGCCAGCAGGCCGCCGAACAGGTTCTCGCCGATCGACATGGTTTCGAAAATCCCCTCGGACTTGCGGTCCTCCGAGACATAGGCGATGCCGTCGCGCACCGCCTCGGCGGGCGTGGTGTAGCGCACCGGGCGATCATCGAGCGCGATGGTGCCGCCGCGCTTGAAGTCGCGCTTGAAGATGCCCGCGACGATCTTGAAGGTTTCCGTCCGGCCCGATCCGATCAGCCCGAAGACCCCGGTGATCTGCCCCTCGAACACCGAGAACGAGGTGTTGCGCACCATCGCCCCCATCGAGATGTCCTGCACCGACAGCACCTTGCGCCCCGGCTTGCGCAGCCGCGCCTCGTCGCGCTGGCGGTAAAGCGCACCCGACAGCGTGCGCCCGACCATCGCCGCGATGATCTTGTCACGGTCGAACCCGGCGGTCGGGCCGGTCGCCACCAGCTCGCCATCGCGCAGGATCGTGATGCGGTCGGAGATCAGCAGCGCCTCCTCCAGCGCGTGGGAGATAAAGACGATCGACACGCCGCGCGCCTTCAGACGGCGCAGCAGCGCGAAGAAGTGGCGCTTTTCCTCGGGGGTCAGGCTGGCGGTCGGTTCGTCGAAGATGATGACGCGGGCGTTGTGGTGCACCGCGCGGGCGATCTCGACCATCTGGCGCTTGGCGGCGCCCAGCGTTTCGACCATCGCGGTGGGATCGACCGGGAAGTTCAGCGATTGCAGGAACTGCTGCGCCGCGATGTAGGTGCCGCGCAGCCGGTTCATGAACGGCTCGGCGCCGAGGTAAAGGTTCTGCGCCACCGTCATCGAGGGCACCAGACTGGTTTCCTGAAACACCATCGCGATGCCGACCTGCAACGCCTCGTGCGGGTTCGCGAACCGCACCTGCTGCCCGCGGTAGATCATCCGGCCAGAGGTGGCTTCCACCACCCCCGCCATCACCTTGGTCAGCGTGGATTTGCCGGCCCCGTTCTCGCCCAGCAGGGCGTGAATCTCGCCCTCGGCCAGATCGAAATCGACCTCCCTGACGGCAGGCACGCTGCGGTAGGCCTTGGTGATCTTCTCCAGCCGCACGATCGGGGTCATGCCATGCCCTCCGGCGCCAGAACGCAGTTGCCGCCGCGGCTGGCGACCAGCGGGCGGCCCTGATGCTCGATCACGCTGCAGGTGCCGTGGTGGTGGCCGTTGGCGCGGCTGTGCAGGCTGCTGACCGGGGCAAGGTCGGGGCCAAGACGCACCGCCAGCCCGTAGGACCGGCTGGGCGACCAGGCCTTGTGCACCCCCATCGTGCGGATGCCGCCGCATTGCAACGGCTCCAGAAAGCTGCGGCCCGAGGCCATCGCCGGGGCGATCCAGAACGCGCGGGGCACGCTGGCCATCATGTCGAACCGGTAGTGGGTTTCCTGCAACACCAGCTCGATCAGCCGGTTGCGCGGGGCGAAGATCGCGAGCCAGGCCCCGCCATCGGCGCAGGGCGCGAGGCGCGCGGGATAGCCGGGCAGGTGCTTGAGCACCGGCTCCACGGTGCCATCGCCCACCCGCACCAGCCGGTGGCGCCAGCTTTCGCTGACCACGCAGCCCCTGGCGTCGGGCAGCAGGCCGAAGGGCCAGGCGAGGGCATCGGCCTGGGCGACGAAGGCGCCATCCGCCCCCCGCCGCCAGACCGAGCCACTGGCGTTCTTCTCCATCAGGTCGGCGACCCAGCCCGAGGCCGGGTGACGGTCGGACCCGTTCGCCAGCCACAACGCGCCATCGGGGCCATAGGCCAGCGCGGTGATGCAGGCGACACCCCTGGGCAGCGCGACGGGCGCGCCGTCCACGCTCAGGCTGCCGTCGTCCAGCGCCACCGCCAGCGCACCATCCGCGCCTGCGGCCAGCGCGGTGATGGCGGCGGGGAAGGCCCGCACCACTTCCGGCATGAAGTCGGGAAGAAGCTCAAAAAGGTTCGCCCCGCTGGTGGCCAGCAGCCGCCCGCCCGCGATACAGAGGTTGTCGGCCTCGGGCAGCGCGGCGAAGACCGGGGCCTCGTCCAGCGCGGTGTTGGCGCGGAAGGCGCCGTCCATCGGCGGGATGGTGATCGCGCGGCCGCGCAAGAGGTTCAGAAGCGGGTCAAAGATCATGCGCGCGGCCCCCAGTAGGCGTCGTTCGCCGTCCAGGTCGGGTCGGCGCCCTCGATCCGGAAGCGGCCGATGCGGTTGTTCAGGATGCCGCCGATGAACAGCTCGCCCTTGTGTTCGCGCATCGAGGTGACCATCGGATGCGCCAGCCCGGTCAGATCGCCCAGCGTCTGGAGGATCTCACCCTGTTCGGTGAACTTCACAACGCCGCCGGTGTTGATGTTGGGAAACAGCCAGTCATCCTGCGGCAGGCGCCGCGCCATCCGCTTGCGCATCGCCGGGTGGCGCAGCGACAGATCGAACGAGGGCGTGCGCATCCCCAGCCAGGCCATCCAGTAGGTGCCATCCGAGGCGCGGTTGATGTTGTCGGGATAGCCCGGCATGTCGCGGATCACGCATTCGGCGGTGTCGGCCTTCGGCCCCTCCAGCCAGTAGCGGTGGATGCGGCAGGCCCAGCTTTCGCAGAAGAAGACTGACCTGTTGTCATGCGCCATCACCACGCCGTTGGTGTAGCGATAGCCGTCCAGCAGCGTCTTGGTGCTGCCGTCGCGGGGGTCATAGACCAGCAGCCGCCCGGTCGCCCGGTTCTCGATGCTGTCGAGCGCCCAATCATGCGCGTCGTAACGCTTGGTGGAGTCGGTGAAATAAACGCGGCCGTCGGGCGCGATGTCGAGGTCGTTGGGGTCGCGCAGCCGGGCGTCATCGACGATCGAGGTGAACGACCGGCGGGTCTCGGCAGAGAGCTTGGTGACCTTGCGGTCGGGCGAGATCGCGTAAAGCCCCATCGCGCCGACGCAGCTCAGCAGGTTGCCCGCGCGGTCGAAGGCAAGCCCAAGGGGGAAGCCGCCGACATGGGCGAAGACCTCCGACCGTGCGTAGTCGGGGGCGAAGAAGCGCACGATCTCGCCATGCCGGGTGCCGCAGTAAAGGTGGTCGTCGCGGTCCAGGATCACGTCTTCCGGCCCCTCCACCGCGCCCAGCCCGATATGCGCCGCCTCCGCCAGCCGATTGTTCAGCGCATAGGGTGTGCCCGAGCCCGGCACCGCCGAAGGTGCCTCGCCCATGCGCAGGTAGACCGGGGCGACGTAAACCTCGTTCAGCACCTTGTGGCGGTTCTTCAGCCAGCGGATGTCGGTGGTGACCGCCACCGCCAGCAGCAGGCCCAGCACCATCTGGTTGGTGCCGGTGCCATAGCCCAGCCGGATCAGCCCGTTGGTCATCACCAGCACGATCACCGCGCCCATCAGCCCCTTGACGACCGAGCCGCGGCCGCCGCCCAGACTGTTGCCGCCCACCACGGCGGCGGTCAGCGCCAGAATCTCCAGCCCCTGCCCGGTGCCGGGGCCCGCGCCGCTGAGGCGGGTGGCGATCAGGAACCCCGCCGCCGCCGCGCAGAGGCCGGAAAACACGTAGGTCAGGAACACCGTCTGGCGCACCTTGATGCCCGCGTTATGCGCCGAGCGGCGCGAGCCGCCGACCGCCAGCACATGCCAGCCGGGGCGTGAACGGGTCAGCGCCACATGGGTGACGACCGCCAGCACCAGCGCCGCCAGAACCGGGATCGACAGGCCCGCCACCGTGCCGTCGCCGATGAAATCCCAGACGTCGGACGACGCGGTGGACATCTGGATTTTCGAGCCGAAGCTGACCACCAGAATGTCGTAAAGCGCGCGCCCGATGATGAAGGTCACCAGCGTTGTGATGAAGGCGCGCAGCCGCAGGAAGCCGATCAGATAGCCGTTGATCGCGCCGAACACCGCGCCGGTCGCCATCGAGGCGGCGAAGGCGAGCCAGACCGGCTGATCGAAGATGAAGAACACCGAGACCGCGGCAAAGGCCGACAGCGCGAAGATCGAGCCCACCGCCAGGTCGATGCCGCCGCCCAGCATCACCACCGTCAGGCCGATCACCACCAGGCTGAACTCGCCCAGTTGGCGGGTGGATTCCTGCAGCGCGTAAAGCTTGAAGAAGCCCGGAATGGCGCTGCCGAAACCTGCCACCACGATCACCAGCGCCAGAAACGGGATCGCGTTATCGGTCCAGCGCTTGGTCAGAATCTCGCCGATGACGTGATCGGGCACGAGGTTGTAGCGCCAGGCCTGCAGCCGCTCGCGGAGGGTCATCGGGCATCCATCGGGTCAGGGAAAGGAGGGCAGCCGAATGGCTCCGGCCGCCCGATCATGCCGGTGTCCGCGGCATCAGTTGCCGGCCATCGCCTGCAGCGCCTTCAGATCCCAGCAACTGTCGGGCCGCAGATCGGCCTTCGTCGTCGACTTCAGCAGAGTGTAGATGAAGGGTGACGAGGTGCCCGGCTTCTGCCCGCTTTGCAGCAGATACTTGATGATCGTCACCATGTTGGTGCTTTCCTGCGCCAGTTCGGTCATCACCACCGCGCCATAGGTGCCATTCTCGATCATGTCGCAGTCGGCCGCCTTCTCGCCGCCGCCGGTGGTGACCAGGAACACCTTGTCCTGCAGCTTGGCATCGCGGATCGCCGCTGCGGCGCCCGAGGCGTCACCATCCCAGAAGTCGATGATCGCGCAGATCTCGGGGTGCTGTTGCAGCATCGTGGTGGTCACGTTGCGCGAGGTGGTCGCGTCCCAGTTCGAGTCGGGCTTGGCCACGACCTCGAAATCGGGGTGCTTGGACAGCACGTCCATGATGCCCGCGTATTGGTAAAGGCTGGTCGCGTTGACCTCGTCGCCCTGCACCAGACCGATCTTCTTCGACCCGCCCGTGCAGCCCTTGATCGCCGCCTCGGCCTCCAACCGGCCAAGCTGGGTCCAGTCGCTGCCCAGATAGGCGTCGGCGGCGAAGTTGGCCGGGTTGTCGATCAGCAGAACATAGATGCCCGCCGCCTGCGCCTTCTTCATCAGCTTGGAGTAGGAGTTGAGGTCGGGCGACATCACCACCAGCACATCGGGCTTGTGGTCCGACGAAATCGCCTCGGTGATCGCCTGCGCCCCGGCCTCGACGCTCCAGTTCGGGTCGCGGGTCTCAAGCACGCCACTGAAGGCGGTCACCTCGCGTTTCAGGATCGCGGCCCAGCCCTGCGCCAGGTCGAAGCCCATCGCCATCGGGACCAGCAGCACATGCTTGCCCGCCAGTGCCTTGGCATAGATCGCCGGGGATGCGTCCTGGGCCGCGGCCGGAAGGGCGGCCAGACCCGCCACCGTCATCGCGGCGGCGGTCAGAAGGGTTCGTAGCATCTTCATCGCGTTGTCCTTTTCCCTGTTGGTTTTCGGTGGTCTCGGGGGTCTCAGATGTCCCCTTGTTGCGCGGTCTGTTCGTCGCGCGGGTTGAGCAGGCCATCGACGATGATCGCGAACAGCAGGATCGTCGATTTGATCAGGTTCTGATAGATCAGCGGAATGTCGAGGATCGTCATCGCGTTCAGCATCAGGCCGATCAGCGCCGCCCCCACCAGCACGTTGCGCACGCCGCCCTTGCCGCCCGACAGGCCGATGCCGCCGATCACCGCGACCAGCACGATGTCGTAAAGCAGGGTGGAGTTCACCACCCGGGTGTTGATCGAATGCAGGCTGGCCGCCGTCAGCAACCCGCCGGTAAAGGCGGTCAGCGCCGACAGCACATAGCGCAGTACCAGCATCGGGCGCACCGGAATGCCGATGTTGCGCGCCGCCACCGGGTTGTCGCCCGCGAAATAGACGTAGCGGCCCCATTTGGTGAAGCGCAGGAACAGGAACACCGCGCCCGACAGCAGGCCGAACAGGTAGACCTCGACCGGCACGCCCAGAAAGCGCAGCCCCCCCATCAGCGCCACCCAATGGCCATCGGGCACCGGCACCGCATCCGACATGATCAGTTGCGAGCGGACGTAGCCGAACACGAACGACCCGCTGGCCAGTGTCACGAAGATCGCGGGCACCTCGGCGTAGGCGACCAGAAACCCGTTCACCAGACCGATCGCCAGCACCCCCGCCAGCACCAGCGCCAGCGCGCTGTGATCGGCCATGCCGCCGCCCAGCAGTTGCAGATACCACGCCACCGACATCGCCATCACCGCGACCATCGACAGGTCGATGCCGCGGCCGATGATGACGACCGACATGCCCAGCGCCAGAATGCCCAGCACGGCGATGGACCGGACCACCGAGATCAGGTTGTCGACGGTCAGGAAGCCCGGCAGTTCCACCGCCGCCGCGCCGAAGATCAGCACGGCGACGACCAGAACGATCCGTTCCTGGTTCAGGGTTCTGAACTGCCGCAAGTCATTCCCGGCCATCTTTGCCCTGCCATCCTTCCAGCGCGTCGCAGGGGCCGTTCACAGCCCCGTGTTGCGCAGCGTAGCGACCGACAAACAGATGCGTCCAATGAAAGATTTGGCGGCAAACCCATGCCGATGCGGAATGAATCAGACGATGTGCAGATGCCCGCGCGCCGGTTGCGGATGGCTGGCCTGTTCCTCGGCCAGGATATGGGCGCGCAGGGCGGCCACGAAGCGGCGGCCATAGGCGGGCAGCGGCGCGCGGCTGTCGGACATGGCGCAGATGTCGAAGCGGACCAGTTCGCCGCGCAGCGTGATCGGCCGACTGACCAGTGCGCGCCCCGAAAGTCGCGCCGACGAGGGCACCACCGCGATGCCGTTGCCGCCCTCGGCCATCGCAAAGAGGGTATGCGGCGAGGTGCTTTCCAGCACGATCCGCGGCACCGCGCACGCAAGCCGACAGGCCGCGTCGAACACCTCGCGCGAGGCGTGGCGTTTGTTCAGCGTCAGGATCGGGCCTTCCAGCAGGTCGGTGATCTCGATCGGGCCGCCGGTGTCGGGCAGGAATTCGGGCGTGGCGACGGCAAGAAATGCCAGTTCGCCCAGCCGCACCGTCTCGAACACCTCGATGGGCGCCGAGGGCATCGCGCTGATCGTCAGATGAACGGTGCCCGCGTGCAGCTTTTCGGCCAGTTCGGGGCCGCCGCCATCCTCCAGCCGGACATCGACGCCGGGGTTGGCGCCGCGCCAGACACGCAGGAAATCGGGCAGGTAGCGCTCGATCAGTTGCGAACAGGCGCCGATCTTCAACAGCCCGCTCTGGTTGCGGGCCAGATCGCCCGCGAAGGCGCGCAGATCGCGGTCGGCGACCAGCACGCCGTTGATGCGGGTCAAGAGCGCCTCGCCCGCCGCCGTCAGGCGCACGTTGCGGCCCGACTTCTGAAAAAGCCGCAGGCCCAGCGATTCCTCCAGCCCCTGGATCTGGCGCGACAGGGCCGATTGCGTGATGTTCAGCCGCTGCGCCGCCAGCGTGATGTTGGCAAGCTCGGCTGCGGCGACGAAACCGGCGTAGGTGCGGATATCCATGACGGTGCCCCTGTCGTTGTGTCGACGCTAGGGGCGCTGCCGGGGCGCTGTCAACCGGCGGCTCAGTAGATCGCCGCGTAGCGGGCGCAGAGCGCATCGTCGATCGCGGCGCCCGCCAGCGCGATCTCCATCCGTTTCATGCCGGTGTAGGTCGCCACCAGACGCGGGTCGAACCAGCCGGTGACGGTGGTGTCGGCCATCAGTGCCGCCAGCGCGTCGGGCAAGCTTGCGGGCAGGCGGTGCAGGCCGAGGCGATCCCGCTCCGCTTGCGGCAGCAGCGCCGGATCGCCGGAAAACAGCGGCGGCGCGGGCAGGGCGGCACGCAAGCCTTCCAGCCCGGCGCGCACCATCACGGCCAGCGCCAGATGCGGGCAGGCGGTGGCGTCGGCGGGGCGGTATTCGATGTTGAAGGCGCGCGCCGGGTCGCCGCCGCCGATCCGGTTGACCGGGCAGATGCGCAGGCTCGCCTCGCGTTCGCGGTCGCCGAACCAGGTGTAGCTGGACGACCAGTGGTGCGGTTGCAACCGCAAGCCGCTGACCGGGCTCGGGGCGGTGAAGGCGATCAGCGCGGGCAGGTGGCGCAGGATGCCCGCCACGAAGGACGCCGCCTGCGCCGACACCCCGCCGGGCCGGGCGGCGTCATGGGTCACCGGACGATCGGCCGTGTCACTTAGCGAGAAATGGATATGCACGCCATTGCCGACGCCATCGACCGCGGTCTTGGGCGCAAAGCTGGCGCGCCAGCCGCGCAGCGCCGCCATCTCGCGCACCACCTCGCGCAGCGCCACCGCGCGATCGGCGGCCACCAGGCCGGGGGCGGGGGCGATCGCCACCTCGTACTGGTCGGTGCCGTATTCGGCGATGACGACCTCGGGGCCCATCCCCGCGGCATCGAGCAACGCCATCAGGTCGGTCGCAAACGGCTCCGCCCGCCGCAGCGCGCGCAGCGAGAAGGCGGGGGCGGCGGGCCAGCCTGCGCCGAGGATCTGGAACTCGTGTTCAAAGCTGATGCGCAGGCGCAGGCCGCATTCGGCCTCCAGCGCGGCCAGCGCCGCCTTCAGCACCCCGCGCGGGCACAGCGGCCAGGGCGCGCCGTCAAGCTCCACGATGTCGGCCTGCGCGAAGTCGAGCGGGGTGGGCGCGCCCGGCAGGGCAAAGTGCAACCGGCTGGCGGGATCGGCCAGCAACCGCAGATCGCCGGTGGAACCCCAGGGGTTGGGCTCCGCGATCAGGTCGAACGGGGTCAGCGCGGCATTGGCGGGCACCCAGCCGACCGAGTTCGGCCCGCCCTTGCGCCACGACGCGGCGGGGATTGCCCGGCCGCGGGTGATCCCGGCGAAATCGGTGGTGACGAGGCTGACGAGGCCGGTCACGCCGCAGCCTCCAGCCGGGCCAGCACGGTGGCGCTGTCGGTGACCCAACAGTAACCGCCGAAGGCGGCCAGCGCGGCGGTGTGGCGGGCCTCGGTGTAGGTCGCGCAGGCATCCTCGGGCAGCGTCACCAGATAGCCGCGGTCGGCGGCGTCGCGCACCGCCATGTCGACGCATTGGTCGGTCACCACCCCCGCCACGATCAGCCGCCGGATGCCCATGTTGCGCAGCACGTAGTCGATGGCGGTCGAGTTGAACACACCGGATGACGACTTGGGCAGCACGATCTCGTTCACCCGCGTGGCCAGGGGTTCGATCGGCCCGGCCTCGGGGTGGCCCTTGGGCACCAGCAGGCCCGACAGCCGATGGTCCAGCGAAATGTCGCGGCCGTCCTCGGTCAGCGCCTCGATGATGGTGTGCAGCACCGGCACGCCGACAGCACGGGCGGCGGCCAGCAAGCGGGTCTGGTTCGGGATCACCCGCTCGGCAAGGCGGCGGTGATAATAACTGTCGGCGCCCATGTCGGGGTGGCCGGGGTCACGGCCGGGGGTGCAGAACATCCGCTGCATGTCGACGAACAACAGCGCAGTATCGGCGCGGGCATAGTCGGTCATGCGCGGGTCGGGGCGGGTCATGCGCGGGATCCTTTCGGGCGGGGCCTGCGCATTTGGCGCAATCGGAACGCCGCCCGTCAAGGGGGCGTTCCAGGCCCCCCGCATTCTCAGCCCGTCGCGCCGGTGACGCAGAGCACCACCGACACCAACCGGATCGCCGATCGGCAATCCGGGGCTTGCAGCCTTGGCCGATCCGTCACGCCTCGGGCACGACCCGCACCGCGCCCTGTGCGGCGCTGGTGGCCATCAGGGCATAGGCCCGCAGCGCGGGCGTCACCTTGCGGGCGCGGGGGGCGGCGGGCTTCCAGCCCTTCGCGTCTTGCGCGGCACGGCGGCGGGCCAGTTCCTCGGCGGGCACCGCCAGCACGATGGACCGGCTGGGGATGTCGATCTCGACGCTGTCGCCGTCCTGCACCAGCCCGATCGTGCCGCCCGAGGCCGCCTCGGGCGAGACGTGGCCGATCGACAGCCCCGAGGTGCCGCCCGAGAAGCGGCCATCGGTGACCAGTGCGCAGGTTTTGCCCAGACCCTTCGACTTGATGTAGCTGGTCGGATACAGCATCTCCTGCATCCCTGGCCCGCCCTTCGGCCCTTCGTAGCGGATCACCACCACGTCGCCCGCGACGATCCGGTTGGACAGGATCGCCTCGACCGCCGCGTTCTGGCTTTCGAACACCCGCGCCGGGCCGGTGAACTTCAGGATGCTGTCATCCACCCCCGCCGTCTTCACGATGCAGCCTTCGGGCGCGAGGTTGCCGCTGAGCACGGCCAGCCCGCCATCCCTGGAAAACGGCGTTTCGGCCGAGCGGATCACGCCCTTTTCGCGGTCAAGGTCAAGATCGTCCCAGCGCGCGCTCTGGCTGAACGCCACCTGCGTCGGCACCCCGCCCGGCGCGGCGAGGAACAGGTGTTTCACGTCCTCTTGAGGATTGCGGCTGATGTCCCAGCGGTCGATCGCGGCACCAAGGCTGGGCGCGTGCACCGTCGGCAGGTCGCGCGCGATCAGGCCCGCCGCGTCAAGCTGGCCGAGGATCGCCATGATGCCCCCCGCGCGGTGCACGTCTTCCATGTGCACGTCGGATTTCGCCGGGGCCACCTTGCACAGCACCGGCACCCGGCGCGACAGCCGGTCGATGTCGGCCATGGTGAAATCGACCTCGCCCTCATGCGCGGCAGCAAGGATGTGCAGCACCGTGTTGGTCGAGCCGCCCATCGCGATATCGAGCGTCATGGCATTCTCGAACGCCGCCTTGGTCGCGATCGCGCGCGGCAGGGCGGTGGCGTCGTCCTGTTCATAGTAGCGCTTGGCCAGGTCGACGATCACCCGCCCGGCCTCAAGAAACAGCTCCTTGCGGTCGGAATGGGTGGCGAGGGTGGAGCCGTTGCCGGGCAGCGACAGCCCCAGCGCCTCGGTCAGGCAGTTCATCGAATTGGCGGTGAACATGCCCGAGCACGACCCGCAGGTCGGGCAGGCGGACCGCTCGATCACCTGCACGTCGGCGTCGCTCACGGCATCATCGGCCGCCGCGACCATCGCATCCACCAGATCCAGCGCGACCTGCTTGCCCTTGAGGACGGCCTTGCCCGCCTCCATCGGCCCGCCCGAAACAAAGACGGCCGGGATGTTCAGCCGCATTGCCGCCATCAGCATGCCGGGGGTGATCTTGTCGCAGTTGGAGATGCAGACCATCGCGTCGGCGCAATGCGCGTTGACCATGTATTCGACCGAATCCGCGATCAACTCGCGCGAGGGAAGCGAGTAAAGCATCCCGTCATGCCCCATCGCGATGCCGTCATCGACGGCGATGGTGTTGAATTCCTTGGCGACGCCGCCCGCCTTCTCGATCTCGCGCGCCACAAGCTGGCCGAGGTCTTTCAGGTGGACGTGACCCGGCACGAACTGGGTGAAGCTGTTGACCACGGCGATGATCGGCTTGCCGAAGTCGCTGTCCTTCATGCCGGTCGCGCGCCACAGGCCGCGGGCGCCGGCCATGTTGCGGCCGTGGGTGGTGGTGCGGGAACGGTAAGCGGGCATGGGTCTGCGTCCTTGTGAAAGACTTGGCTCGTGTATGGCTCGCACTTGGCGGCGCCGGGTTCAACCGATGTTCTGCGTGCTGGCGTCTATAAACCTGGGCCTTGGGCCCGGCAAGGCAAGCAGGGGGCGGCTCAGGGCCGCCAGCGCAGGAAGTTGGCGATCAGCCGCAGCCCGGTGGCCTGGCTCTTTTCCGGGTGGAACTGGGTGCCGACGACATTGCCGCGCCCGACGATGGCGGTGATGTCGCCCGCGTAGTCCACATGCGCCAGCCGGTCGGCGGGATCGGTCACGCGGAAGTGGTAGGAGTGCACGAAATAGGCATGCTCGCCGGTCATGATGCCGTCCAGCAGCGGGTGCGGGCGGTCGATCACCAGATCGTTCCAGCCCATGTGCGGCACTTTCAGATGCGGGTCGGCGGGGGTGATCTTCACCACCTCGCCCGCGATCCAGCCAAAGCCCGGCGTGTCTGCGTATTCATGCCCGCGCGTGGCCAGCATCTGCATGCCGATGCAGATGCCCAGGAAGGGGCGTCCCTTCACGCGCACCGCCTCGTCGATCGCGTCGAACAGGCCCGGCACCGCCAGCAGCGCGCGGCGGCAGGCCGGAAAGGCGCCGTCACCGGGCAGCACGACGCGATCGGCGCGCGCCACATCCTCGGGGCGGGACGAGACCAGCACGCTGCCCGTGCCGGTTTCGGTGGCCATCCGCTGAAACGCCTTTTCGGCCGAGTGCAGATTGCCCGACTCGTAGTCGACCAGAACCGTCAGCACTTAAAGCGCGCCTTTGGTTGACGGGATCGCGTCGGCCTTGCGCGGGTCGGTCTCGACCGCGTCGCGCAGAGCGCGGGCGACCGCCTTGAACGCGGCCTCGGCGATGTGGTGGCTGTTGATCCCGTGCAGCGCATCGACATGCAGCGTGATGCCGCCATGGGTCGCGAAGCCCTGAAAGAACTCGCGCACCAGTTCGGTGTCGAAGCTGCCGATCCTGGCTGTGGGGAAGGTCACGTTCCACACGAGGTAGGGCCGCGCCGACAGGTCGAGCGCCGCGCGCACCAGCGCATCATCCATCGGCAAGAGGCACGACCCGTAGCGGCGGATGCCGCGTTTGTCGGCCAGCGCCTGCGCCAAGGCCTGACCCAGCGCGATGCCGACATCCTCGACCGTGTGGTGGTCGTCGATGTGCAGGTCGCCCTTGGCCCGGATCGTCATGTCGATCAGCGAGTGGCGGGCCAACTGGTCCAGCATGTGGTCGAAGAACCCGACGCCGGTCTGGTTGTCGTAAACCCCCGAGCCGTCGAGGTTCACCGCCACGCGGATGTCGGTCTCGGCGGTGGTGCGGGTGATCTCGGCCGTGCGCATGGGCGCCTCCCTCGCGGTCTTCGGCGCGGGTTATAGGCGCTGGGTGCGGATAGGGAAAGGGGCTTGGCCGCGCCGCACCCGCCGGGGATCACGGCGATCGTGATGGCCATTTGCTAGGTTTTGCGGTGCGGAATGCCCACGTCTGTTGCACCGGCAGGGTTCGCCTGCCCGAAAGGAAACCCATGTCCGTTCCCAGTGTGCTTGTTCTCGGCGGCAATTTCGCGGGTCTCGGCGCCGCGCAGAAGATCCGGGAGTATGCGGGCGACGCCGTCACCATCACCTGCGTCGATCGCAAGGCCTATCTCGATTACATCCCCAACATCCCGCTGGAAATCTTCGAAGGCCGCGACCCGGCCGTCACCATGCACATGCCGCTGATGGATACGCTGGCGCGCGACGACATCCGTTTCGTTCAGGCGGCGGTGGAAGGCATCGACCTTGCCGCGTCGAAGGTGGCTGTGCGGCCCAGCGAGCGGGCCGGGGCCCCGGTCTATCAGTTGGACTACGATTACCTGGTGATCGCGCTGGGGGCCGAACTGGCCTATGCCGATATCGAGGGCTTTGCCGAATTCGGCCATACCGTTTCGGATGCCTTCCACGCCAACCGCCTGCGCCAGCATCTGGAAAGCGATGCGTTCAAGGGTGGGCCGGTGGCGGTGGGATCGGCGAAGTTCACGCAAGGAACCAAGGGCCGCCCCGCCTGGCTGCCCACCGCGATGGCCGCCTGCGAGGGGCCGCCGGTCGAGGTGGCGCTGTCGCTGGCAAGCTGGATGGTGGCGCACAAGAAGGGCGGGCCGAAGGACATCACGCTGTTCACACCCGGCGCGCTGATCGCCGAGGATGCGGGCGAAAAGGTGGTGGGCAAGCTCTTGGAAGCGGCGGCCGGGATGGGGTTCACCTATCGCAACAAGATGCAGGACATCACCCGCCTGACCAGGGATGGCATCGACTTTGCCAATGGCGAGAGCATCGCCGCCGATCTGAAGATCATCTTTCCGAACTGGAAGCCGCACGCCTTCCTCAGGGGCCTGCCGATCAGCGACGAGGTCGGCTTCATCATTACCGACATGACGATGCGTGCGCCCGGGTTCCCGCATGTCTTCGCCTGCGGCGACGCGGCGGCGATCACGGTGCCGAAACTCGGCGCCATCGGCCATCAGGAATGCGACGTGGTGGGGCGCCAGATCGCCAAGGACGTGGGCCGCATGACGGCCGAGGAGGCCGACAAGCCCTGGATGCCCGAGGTGATCTGCATCGGCGACATGGGCGATGGCAAGGCATTCTACATTCACTCGAATTCGTGGTTCGGCGGCGACACGCAGGTGCTGGAGATGGGGCACGTCCCCTATGCCCAGAAGATCGCCTACAAGGAACTGTTCTTCCGCTCGGGTGGCAGGGTGCCGAACTGGGGCCTGCCCTTCGCGAAATGGGCGACCGAACGGTTCCATTTCTGACCGGTCGCTGGCGCGGCCCGGCGTGCGGGCCGCGGCCAAAACAAAAGGGCACCGAAACCGGTGCCCTTTTGTTTTGTTGGAGCGGGCGAAGGGATTCGAACCCTCGACCCTAACCTTGGCAAGGTTATGCTCTACCCCTGAGCTACGCCCGCGTCCTTGGGTGAGCGGTGATTTATGGTCTCCACGCGGCGGCTGCAAGGGAAAAAATGCGGCCGCGGCGAATTCATCGGCGACCCCGCTTCTGCCGCACGAGGTTCAGCGTTTCGACCCCGCCCGCGAAGATCATCGCGGCATAGATGAAGCCACGGTCGATGTGATAGTGCGCGCCGTCGGCCGTCAGCGCCATGCCGACCATCACCAGGAACGCCAGCGCCAGCATCTTGGTCGAGGGGTGGCCCTCGATGAAATTCGCGATCGGCTCGGACGCGACCATCATCACCAGGATCGCGATCACGACGGCGGCGATCATCACCTCCAGATGGTCGGCGATCCCCACCGCCGTGATCACGCTGTCGAGCGAGAAGACGAGGTCCAGCACCATGATTTGAAGGATGGTGGCCCAGAAGGTGCCACGGCCCTCGGCATGGGGTTCGTGCCCATCGCCCTCCATTTCCGAAAAGATCTCGGTGGTGGCCTTCCATATCAGGAAAAGGCCGCCAATGATCAGGATCACGTCACGCCAGGTCAGGCCGAAGCCCTGAACGGTAAGGAAGGGTTGGCCCATCGACATGATCCAGGTGATCGAGAACAACAGCCCGACCCGCAACACCAGCGCGCCGACGAGGCCCAGAAAGCGTGCCTTTGCCCGCCGGTCGCGCGGCAGTTTGGAGGCTGCAATCGAAATGAAGATGACGTTGTCGACGCCGAGCACGATCTCGAGCACCGTCAGGGTGAAAAAGGACAGCCAGACGGCCGGGTCGGTCAGCAAGGCAAGCATCAGCACCTCCGAATCGGGCGACGTGCCCGGCGTTCGGGGAATGTAGGGGCTGCATTGCCCAAGCGGGAGGGAGTCGGGCCGAATTGTCGCGCGGCGGAGCATGGTTAGCGCAAGGATAAAGCGCGGCGACCTTTTCTGAAGTCGCGCCAACGGCGGGCAACTGTTGCCGGATCGTGGCCATTGCCGAGGTATGGCCGCAAGTATGTCAAGATAATGGCAAATTTCAGGTGCCGATTGGGCGTATCGCAACGGGCCGCAGCCCGAAATCACAGAGAGGAACCGCCATGTTCATGCCCAGCACTTCCGCCTTCGCCAACGCCGACCGCGCCGTCCTGAACGTTCTGCCGCCGCTGCGGCAGGCGGCGGGGCTGACCACCGGCAGTCTGATCGAAACCGCCGCCGGCTGGCGCGCCGTCGAGACGCTGGTGCCCGGCGACCGGGTGCAGACCTTCGACGGCGGCCTGCGGGCGATCCGCCGGGTCGCGCGGCGCGGTCTGCCGCTTGGCCCGAAGGCGCTGGTGCGGGTGCCCGGCGGGGTGCTGAACGCCTGTGCCGACCTGCTTTTGACGCGCGATCAGGCGGTGTTGCTTGACACGCCCGAAGCCGCGGTCCTCCTCGGCAACCCGCTGACGCTGGTGCCCGCCGCGGCACTGGTGGGCCACCGCGGCATCGGCTGGAAGGCCGCACGGTCGCCCGCGGCCCTGTTCAGCCTGCTGTTTGACGAAGAGGAGGTGGTTTTCGTCAATTCCGGGATGCTGATCCATTGCCCGGCCGATGCGGCCCCGTCGTTCTTCCCGGCGCTGGATGCGGCACGCGGGGCCGATCTGGTGGCGCTGATCGGCGCCGATGTCTGGCGTGGGCGTCGGGCGGCGTGATGGGGACTCAGGCGCGGCGGCGCTGGAACAGGGGTGGTGGCCCTGCGGCCTCTGCCACCGCCGCGCGGGCGATCATCTCGCAGATCTGGCGCGCCTTGCCCTCCAGCGCGGCCAGACGCGCCGCCAGCAGACCGGTTTCGGGGCCGGTCGCGGCGGGGACCATCGCATCAAGCGCGGCGCGGATCGTGCCAAGCTCGACTACCACATGTTCGATCACGAACCCTTCGAGCACGCGCTGAAGATCAGCGGTCATGTCTTTACCCCTCGTGCCCCCGTGGCAAGATTAGGGTCAGGGATGCTAACGAAGGGCTAACGCGCCTACTCGAACTCGACCAGCAGATCCTTGGCGTCGACCTGCGCGCCGGGATGCACCAGCACCGCCTTCACCACCGCTTCGCGGTCGGCGTGGATGCCGGTTTCCATCTTCATCGCCTCGATGGTCAGCAAGAGATCGCCCGCCGCCACCTTCTGCCCCGCCGTCACCCCGACCGAGGCGATCACGCCCGGCATTGGCGCGCCGACATGGGCCGGGTTGCCGTCCTGCGCCTTGGGCTTGGCGGCGGTCTGCGCCTTGATCAGGCGGTTCGGCACCCGGATCACGCGGGGCTGGCCGTTCAGTTCGAAGAACAGCTTGACCTCGCCATCCTCGCCGGTCTCGCCGATCGCCTGCAACCGCACCTCCAGCGTCTTGCCGGGGTCGATCTCGATCGCGATCTCTTCGCCCGGCGCCATGCCGTAGAAGAAGGTGCGGGTCGGCAGGGTGCGCACCGGGCCGTAGGTTCTGTGGCGACCCATGTAGTCGAGGAAGACCTTGGGATACATCAGGTAGCCGTTCAGGTCTTCATCATCGACCCGGAAGCCCAGAAGATCGTTCGACACCTGCGCCCGCACCGCTTCCAGATCGACCGGGGCAAGATGCTTGCCGGGGCGGTCGGTTAGCGGCCCCTCGCCCTTCAGCACCTTGGCCTGAATGGCGGCGGGCCAGCCCCCCGGCGGCTGGCCGAGGTTGCCGCGCAGCATGTCCACCACCGAGTCGGGGAAGGCGACCTCGACCGCCGGGTCTTCGACCTGCGCGCGGGTCAGGTTCTGCGCCACCATCATCAGCGCCATGTCGCCCACCACCTTGGACGAGGGCGTGACCTTGACGATGTCACCGAACATGCGGTTGACGTCGGCATAGGTCTGCGCGACCTCGTGCCAGCGTTCCTCCAGCCCAAGCGAACGGGCCTGCGCCTTGAGGTTGGTGAACTGGCCGCCCGGCATTTCGTGCAGGTAAACCTCGGACGCCGGGGCGGGCAGGCCGCTTTCAAACGCCGCGTATTGCCCGCGCACCTGTTCCCAGTAGTTCGACAGCCGCCGGATCGCGCCGATGTCCAGCCCGGTATCGCGCGGCGTGTTGCGCAGCGCCTCGACGATGGAGCCGAGGCAAGGCTGCGAGGTGCCGCCCGAGAAGGCATCCATCGCCGCATCCACCGCATCGACTCCGGCGTCGGCGGCGGCCAGGATCGTGGCGCCCGCGATGCCCGAGGTGTCATGGGTGTGGAAATGGATCGGCAGCCCGATCTCTTCCTTCAGCGCCTTGATCAGCACTTTCGCGGCGGCGGGCTTCAAAAGCCCCGCCATATCCTTCAGCCCCAGGACGTGGGCGCCCGCGGCCCGCAATTCCTTGCCCATGCTGACGTAATACTTCAGGTCGTATTTCGCGCGGTTGGGATCAAGCAGGTCGCCGGTGTAGCAGATCGAGCCCTCGCAGACCTTGTTCGCCTCGATTACCGCGTCCATCGCGACGCGCATGTTCTCGACCCAGTTCAGGCTGTCGAAGACGCGGAACACATCGACGCCGGTCCTGGCGGCCTGCGCCACGAAAGCCTGCACCACGTTGTCGGGGTAGTTGGTGTAGCCGACGCCGTTGGAGGCGCGCAGCAGCATCTGCGTCATCACGTTGGGCAGCCGTTCGCGGATGTCGCGCAGGCGCTGCCAAGGGCATTCCTGCAAGAAGCGGTAGGCCACATCAAAGGTGGCGCCGCCCCAGCATTCGACCGAGAACAGCCCCGGCAGGTTGGCGGCATAGGCGGGCGTCGCGTGGATCATGTCGATCGACCGCATCCGGGTGGCGAGCAGCGATTGGTGGCCGTCGCGCATCGTGGTGTCGGTCAGCAAGAGCTTGGTCTGCGCGGCCATCCAGTCGGCAACCGCCTGCGGCCCCTTCTGCTCCAGCAGGTTGCGGGTGCCGTAGGCTGGGGTTTCCGTGGTCAATGCAGGCGGCTTGGGCGCCTTCGCCTCGGCGTGCGGCTTCGCGCGGCCCGCTGTCTCGGGGTGGCCGTTCACGGTGATGTCGGCGATGTAGGTCAGGATCTTGGTCGCCCGGTCGCGGCGCTTCTTGAAGGTGAAGAGCGCCGGTGTCGTGTCGATGAACTTGGTCGTGTAGGTGTCGTTCAGGAACGTCGGGTGTTTCAGCAGGTTCTCGACGAAGGCGATGTTGGTCGACACGCCCCGGATGCGGAACTCGCGCAGCGCACGGTCCATCCGGGCGATCGCCTGTTCGGGCGTCTGCGCCCAGGCGGTGACCTTCACCAGCAGCGAGTCGTAGTAGCGCGTGATGACCGACCCGGAATAGGCGGTGCCACCGTCCAGCCGGATCCCCATGCCGGTGGCCGAGCGGTAGGTGTTGATGCGGCCGTAGTCGGGGATGAAGTTGTTCTGTGGGTCTTCCGTCGTCACGCGGCATTGCAGCGCGTGGCCGTAAAGTCGCACGCCGGATTGGTCGGGCACGCCGGTCGCCTCGGCCACCGTCTTGCCCTCGGCAATCAGGATTTGCGCCCGCACGATGTCGATGCCCGTCACCTGTTCGGTGACGGTGTGTTCGACCTGAACGCGCGGGTTGACCTCGATGAAGTAGAACTTCTCGTCGTCCATATCCATCAGGAACTCGACCGTTCCCGCGTTCTGGTAGCCGACGGCATTGCCGATCTTGAGGCCAAGCGCGCAGACCTCGGCCCGCTGCGCCTCGGTCAGGTAGGGCGCGGGCGCGCGTTCGACCACCTTCTGGTTGCGGCGCTGCACGGTGCAATCGCGTTCATAAAGATGGTAGAGGTTGCCATAGGCGTCGCCCATCAGCTGCACTTCGACGTGGCGGGCGCGCAGGATCATCTTTTCCAGATAACCCTCGCCGTTGCCGAAAGCGGCCTCAGCCTCGCGGCGACCCTCGCGCACCTTGTCGGCGAGTTCGTCGGGGCCGTTGATCGGCCGCATCCCGCGCCCGCCGCCGCCCCAACTGGCCTTCAGCATCAAGGGATAACCGACTGCGTCGGCCATCCGGTGCACCTCGGCCATGTCATCGCCCAGCACCTCTGTGGCCGGGATCACCGGCACCCCGGCCTTGATCGCCACCCGCCGCGCGCTGGCCTTGTCGCCAAGGGCGCGCATGGTGTCGGCGCGCGGCCCGATGAAGGTCAGCCCGGCGGCTGTCACCGCCTCGACGAAATCGGGGTTTTCCGACAGCAGGCCATAGCCCGGATGGATCGCATCCGCGCCCGACATCTTGGCGACCCGGATGATTTCGGGGATGCTCAAGTAGGCGGCCACCGGACCCAGCCCCTCGCCGATCCGGTAGGCCTCGTCGGCCTTGAAGCGGTGGAGGCTGAGCTTGTCCTCCTCGGCGTAGACGGCGACAGTCTTCTTGCCCAGTTCGTTGGCGGCGCGCATCACGCGGATGGCGATCTCGCCCCGGTTGGCAATCAGGATCTTGCGAAAGCCGGCCATGCGTTTCCCCCGCGGAATGGTCGAAAAGACCGGCTCACTCTAGGGGTGCTGCGGTGCAGCGCAAGAGGCTCCGATCGCGGGCGTGAAAGTTTTGCGACGCGCGGCGGCGCGGCGACAGCGGCACCGCCGGTTGGTGATCGCGCGCGCCGGAAAGGTTGGGAACACTGCGAGCACGGCTGTGCGATCCGGGGCCGACCGCACGCCGTCCAGCCTTGGAGCGGATCAGAGGTTTGTCAGCGTGTTGGACCCGTCAACGGGCGACCAGCACCAGACCTGGCCCTCGAACCCGTCGATCTTGCCATAGGGGACATCGCCGAACAGCGGCGGGTGCTGCGGGGCGTTCGAGGCGTAGACCTTGGCACCGCTGAGTTTCGCCATCGCGCTGCAAAACAGGTTGCCGTCCGGTTTGCCATAGCGGTTGGGGCCGGTGAAGCTGACCACGCTGCAGGCCACGATGTAGATTTCGTCGACCTTCCCCGCGAGTTGCGAAAACAGCGGAAGCTCCTGGAACCAGATTCCCCTGCCGATGCCGATATAGGCGGTATCGCCGTGGCTGTTGAACACGACGGCCTTGAGCCTGCCGCCGGGCGCCGAGTCGGCAACGCAGCGCGTCCAGCCGAGGATGTGGCCCGCTTCGGTGTCGGTCGCCACCTTCCACGAGTTCCACATCTTGTAGTCGGGGCCGGTGTTCTTTTCGGCATTCAGCGCCATGGACGGCTGCGCCAGGGTAATCATGGCTGTCTCCCAACAAATTTCGGAAAGTCCGCGATTTCAGGAATGACGTCCCGGCGGATAATCTGCGGCCGGTCTGCGGCATGCTACGACCGTTGCGCCCGGATTTCAATCGCGGCCGGTGCCGGGCCGGGAATCGCGCGAACAATCTGAGAACAATTCTTTAACTCGCAGCGGAACCGCGATAGATTGCCACCCATGAACAGCCATGACGAACACGACGCCTTCGAGGCCGCTGCCCATGTGCCGCTGTCCGCGCGCGCGATGGCCGCGCGCCCGGCGCCCTATCTGGACGGCCTCAACCCCGCGCAGCGCGCGGCGGTGGAGGCGCTGGATGGCCCGGTGCTGATGCTGGCGGGCGCGGGCACCGGCAAGACCAAGGCGCTGACCGCGCGCATCGCGCATCTGCTGACCACCGGGCGGGCGCGGCCGAACGAAATCCTTGCCGTGACCTTCACCAACAAGGCCGCCCGCGCGATGAAGGATCGGGTCGGGATGCTGCTGGGCGCCACGGTGGAGGGGATGCCCTGGATGGGCACCTTCCACTCGATCTCGGTGAAGATGCTGCGGCGGCACGCCGAACTGGTCGGGCTGAAGTCGTCGTTCACCATTCTGGATACCGACGACCAGATCCGGCTGATGAAGCAGGTGATCGCCGCCGCCGACATCGACGAAAAGCGCTGGCCCGCGCGGCAACTGGCCGGGATCATCGACCAGTGGAAGAACCGCGCCTGGACGCCGGAGAAGGTGCCGTCGTCCGAATCCGCCGCCTTCAACAACCGCGGCACCGAGCTTTATGCCGCCTATCAGGATCGGCTGCGCACCCTGAACGCGACCGATTTCGGCGACCTTCTGTTGCACATGGTCACGATCTTTCAGGCCCACCCCGACGTGCTGGCACAGTATCAGCGCTGGCTGCGCTACATCCTGGTGGACGAATATCAGGATACCAACGTCGCCCAGTACCTCTGGCTGCGGCTCTTGGCGCAACAGCACCGCAACATCTGCTGCGTCGGTGACGATGACCAGTCGATCTATGGCTGGCGCGGCGCCGAGGTGGGCAACATCCTGCGCTTCGAGAAGGATTTTCCCGGCGCGCAGGTGATCCGGCTGGAACAGAACTACCGGTCCACCCCGCACATCCTCGGCGCCGCTTCGGGCGTGATCGCGGCCAATGCCGGGCGGCTGGGCAAGACGCTGTGGACCGACCTGCACGAGGGCGAGAAGGTCCGCCTGATCGGCCACTGGGACGGCGAGGAAGAGGCGCGCTGGATCGGCGAGGAGGTCGAGCGGCTGGCCAGGGGGCCGCGCGGCGTCGAACCCATCTCGCTCGACGGCATGGCGATTCTGGTGCGCGCCAGCCACCAGATGCGGGCGTTCGAGGATCGGTTCCTGACCATCGGCCTGCCCTACCGCGTGATCGGCGGGCCACGGTTCTACGAACGCCTCGAGATTCGCGACGCGATGGCCTACTTCCGCCTCGCCGTCAGCCCCGACGACGATCTGGCCTTCGAGCGAGTGGTGAACACCCCCAAGCGCGGTCTGGGCGACAAGGCGCAGCAGACGATGCAGATGGCCGCCCGCCAGCACGGAACCACCCTGTTCGAGGGCGCGCGCATCCTGCTGGCGGATGGCGGCATCACCGGCAAGGGCGCCGGGCAGTTGCGCGCGCTGCTCGACGGCATCGCCCGCTGGCACGCCGTCACGCTGCGCACCGGGCACAACCATATCGAGCTCGCCGAGGCGATCCTGGAGGAGTCCGGCTACACCGCGATGTGGCAGCAGGACAAGACGCCCGAGGCGCCGGGGCGGCTGGAGAACCTGAAGGAACTGGTCAAGGCGCTGGAGCAGTTCGAGAACCTGCAGGGCTTCCTCGAACACGTCGCGCTGATCATGGACAACGACACCGAGGAACAGGGCGCCAAGGTTACCATCATGACCCTGCACGCCGCCAAGGGCCTCGAATTCCCCGCCGTCTTCCTGCCGGGCTGGGAGGACGGGCTGTTCCCCAGCCAGCGCAGCATGGACGAAAGCGGGCTGAAGGGGCTGGAGGAGGAACGGCGGCTGGCCTACGTCGGCATCACGCGGGCGGAACGGGTCTGCACGATTTCCTTCGCCGCGAACCGGCGGGTCTATGGCCAGTGGCAATCGGCGCTGCCCTCGCGGTTCATCGACGAACTGCCCGAGGAGCATGTCGAGGTGCTGACGCCGCCCGGCCTTTACGGCGGCGGCTACGGCGCGGTGGGCATGGCGTCCAGCATCGAGCAGCGCGCGGCCCGCGCCGATGTCTACAACTCGCCGGGCTGGAAGCGGTTGCAGGACCGCGCGGCAACCCGGCCGGTCAGCCAGCCGCGCGAGAGCCGGGCCCCGGTGATCGACCTTCAGGCGGTGTCGGCCTTCACGACGGGCGACCGGGTGTTCCACACCAAGTTCGGCTATGGCACCGTCACCGGAATCGAGGGTGACAAGCTCGACGTGGACTTCGACAAGGCCGGGCCGAAGAAGATCGTGGCCCGCTTCGTGGTGCCCGCCGACCGCGCCGACGACATCCCGTTCTAACGCCTCAGCCGCGCCGCCAGCAGATCGCCCATGTGCAACGTCAGGCCCGCGATCAGCCCCCAGAACGCGCCGCCGATTCCCAGCGCGCTGACGCCCGAGGCGGCAACGATCATTGTGGCCGCCGCACTGAACCGCCGCGCCGGGTCGGCGAAGGCCAACCCGACCGCGCCCAGCATCGGGTTGATCAGCGCCAGCCCCGCAATGGTGGCGATCAGCGTGGGCGGCACGGCGTGAATGCCCGCCAGAATCACCGGCCCGAATACCCCCAGCAGCGTCCACCACCCGGCGTAGGCGAGGCCCACCCGCCAGCGCCGCCGCGGATCGGGGTCGACATCCTCGCCCAGACAGATCGCGGCGGTGATCGCGGCCATGTTCAGGGTATGCGCGCCGAACAGGGCGCCCAGCGCCGAAAGCCCGCCCGTGACAGTCAGCGCCTTGCGCACCGGCGGGGCATAGCCCGCGCCCTGCAACACCGCGAACCCCGGCAGGTTCTGCGAGGCCATGGTGACAAGGTAAAGCGGCAGCCCAAGGCCGATCAGCGCGCCTGCGCTCCATTCCGGCAGGGTGAGATGCAGGGCGGGCAGGGCGGCCGCCACCTGGGGCAACGGAACGCCCGCGCCGAAGGTCAGCGCCACACCGGTCGCCAATGCGGCAAGCACCGCATAGGCGGGATTGACCAGCCGCACCAGCGCGAACACCGCGACCACTGGCAGCAGGAGCGCGGGCCGCGCCGCCGCGTTGGTCGGCACCGCAAGGCAGAATGGCAGCAGAACGCCCGCGAGCATGCCCGCCGCCAGCGCCGAGGGTAGCGCCCCGATCAGCCGCCCGAACGGACGGATCAGGCCGGTCAGCACGATCAGTGCGGCGGTCAGCAGGAAGGCCCCGACGGCCTCGGGCATCGTCAGCCCGTGCGAGGCCGCGATCAGCGCGGCACCCGGCGTGGACCACGCGAGGATCACCGGAATCCGGGTCCAGAGGCAGAGCGCGGCGGTGCCGATTGCCGTGACAAGGCAGATCGCCAGCACCCAGCTGGCCGTTTGCGCCGGGTCGGCGCCAACGGACGAGGCCGCCGAGAGGATCAGCGCGATCGTGCTGCCGTAGCCCACCAGCGCCGCGACGCCCGCCGCCGAAATTGCCGAAAACCGCACTGCACGCACCCCGGGATACCCTGCGGGACGCTAGCCGGGCCGCTGCCGGGCAACAAGTCGGGGGCTGAAATGAAAAACGGCGACGCCCAGGGAGGAGGAGGGGCGCCGCCGCAAAGTTACGATCAGCCCAGGGAGGAGGAGAGGGCCTTTCGTCAGAAACGGGGCAAAACCCCGGGTAGATGCGGCGGCGACGCTCAGGGAGGAGGAGGAGCGCCGCCGCCTGGTCACGACCGGCCCAGGGAGGAGGTTGGGCCTTTCGCGTCTCGGGTGGGTCGGACCTTGCGGCCCGGACCCGGAAGAAAAGGGCGGCGACATCAGGGAGGAGGAAGATGCCGCCGCCAGATAAAGAAGACCCAGGGAGGAGGAGAGGGCCTTCCAGATCGAATTCTTACTTGGCGTTCGCCGCTTCGATGGCCACGCGCCGGATCAGGGCGCGGTGAATGCCAAGGTCGGTCAGTTCCCGGTCCGACAGGACGCTCAGTTCCGCCACCGTCTGACGGTAGACCCGGCGGCGCGCGGCGCCTTCGCTGTAGACGCGCACCAGTGCGGTGACACGGTCACGAAGGCCGAAGCCTGCGGCGCGGGTGGTGGTGTTCAGATATGCCATTTCATATGCCTCGGTCGTTTCTGCTGCGGACGGTGTCCGTCTGCTGTTGTCGCTAACATACCCCGATGCTGCATCTGCACAATGGACCAAATGGTCAACGCTGCCATGCGGCAAATGCATAACCTGTGCTGACCTATTATTCAGCGGAATTCACCACCTTGCCCAATCCTTGATCGTTTGGTCAAGCGGGTCTTGCGCTCCGCCCGAAACACGACATGGTATGCCGCCGGAGTGGGCGAAGGAGAAAGCCATGTCTGTGACGCGCGAGGCCGTGCTGGCCGAACTGAGGCGTCTGACGTTGCCGGGCGGCGGCGATCTGGTGTCGCACGACATGGTGCGGGCGCTGATGATCGACGGCGGCGCGGTGCGATTCGTGATCGAGGCACCCGACCCGGATACGGCGCGCAAGCTCGACCCGATCGCGAAGGCGGCCGAGGATCTGGTGCGCCGGATGCCCGGCGTCACCGCGGCCAGCGTGATCCTGACCGCGCATGGCCCGGCGCAAAAGGCGCCACAGCAACCACCGCCGCAACTGAAGATCGGTGGCCACGCGACGCCGCAGGAGGGCGGGCCGCAGCGCGTGACGGGGGTGGACCGCATCCTGGCGATCGCCTCGGGCAAGGGCGGGGTGGGCAAGTCCACGGTGGCCTCGAACCTCGCCGTGGCGCTGGCCCGGCAGGGCCGCCGCGTCGGCCTGCTGGATGCCGACATCTACGGCCCCTCGCAGCCGCGCATGATGGGGGTGACGACCCGACCCGAGGCGCCGGACGGCAAGACGATCATTCCGCCGGTCGCGCATGGCGTGACGATGATGTCGCTCGGCCTCTTGCTGAAAGAGGATCAGGCGGTGATCTGGCGCGGCCCGATGCTGATGGGCGCGCTGCAGCAACTGCTGACCCAGGTCGCCTGGGGCAAGCTGGACGTGCTGATCATCGACCTGCCGCCCGGCACCGGCGACGTGCAACTGACGCTGGGCCAGCGCACGCAGGTGACCGGGGCGATCATCGTCTCGACCCCGCAGGACATCGCTCTGCTGGACGCCCGCAAGGCGATCAACATGTTCCAGACGCTGAAGACGCCGATCCTCGGGCTGATCGAGAACATGTCGTCCTACATCTGCCCGAACTGCGGCCATGAAGAGCATATCTTCGGCCACGGCGGCGTTGCGGCCGAGGCCAGGAAACTCGGCGTGCCGCTGCTGGGGGAGATTCCGCTCAATATCGACGTGCGCGTCGCGGGTGATGCGGGGGTTCCGATCGCCACCGGCGACGGTCCGATCGCCGAGGCCTATGCCAGGATCGCCCAGCGACTGGTGTCGGGCGGCATGGCCTGATCCCGTTCGGACAGCGTTCTTTCTGTCGGGTTCTCTGTGATGCAAGACGCCACTCGGTCGCCGGGGCGGTTTCTTGCCTCACGGACCGAATCACTTGCCTGTGAAGGGCCGTGATTCGGCCGCGCTTGCCGCCCATGGCCCTCGATTTCCGCTGATTTCCCGGCTGGGCGGCGCGACAGGCTGAAACTCCGGGATTTCATCCCACCAGCGCCATCCGGCCGCGGCCTCCAAATCTGGTATCGGCTGTCGCGCATTCCGCTAGGGATTGATCCCTTGGCCACAAAATCTTGCAACCACGTCTGGTTCAAAACAACAATTGGTATCAAGTGGGATAAAATCCCTTTGCCAGGCATGAAATTCCATGTCATCAAGAATGCAAGATGAGGACGGGCAGAACAGGGGCGGCAAGACCCCAAGCGTGAGGCAGGTTCATACGGGCCCCCACCCACATCGATACGGAAAAGATCCGGCGCGCGGGCGAGCAGACATCCCCCCAGGTGGCACGCGCAGCCGGTCATACCCAGCGATGGGAAGAGGGCGGCGGTTCGAGCAATGGCAGCAGCTCGACCGCCGTTTTCAATTCCAGCGTCGGCAAACGAGACAGACGGTGGCAAGGAGCGCGGTCGCGTGACGCGCAGGTTTCTCGGAATACATCCCGGAAAGGTGGACCCAAAGGGCCGGGTCTCGATTCCGTTCAAGTTCCGCAGGGTGCTTGAAGCGGATGATCCCGATTTTCCGTCCACCGGAAAGGCCACCCTTTGCATCGCCCACGGCCATCCGGACCGCCCTTATCTTGAAGGCTTCTCGGTGCAGTCGCTCGACGAGTTGCACAACCGGATCGACGCGCTGCCCTCGAACCATCCGCACAAGAACATGCTGGTCGATCTTTACTATTCCCGGGTCGAGGAATTCTCGGTCGATGACGCGGGCCGGATCGTGCTGCCGCAGAACCGGCGCGACATGATCGGGCTGGTCGAGGATGCGGTGTTCGTCGCCAAGGGCAACCGCTTCGAAATCTGGCCGCCCGCGCCCTATCACGCGCGCCGCGCCGCGCCGACCGATGCCTACCTGGCCGCGCAGGGCGACGACTTCGACCCGCTCAGCGTGATCGACGCACCCTTCGGAGGGCTGTGATGGCGGTCGCGGCGCACCCCATCGACCCCTCCGCCCCCCACGTTCCGGCCCTGCTCGGCCCCTTGCTGGCGGTCGTGGCACCGGTTTCCGGGGTCTGGCTCGATGGCACCTTCGGCGCGGGCGGCTATGCGCGCGGACTGCTGGAAGCGGGCGCGACGACGGTGATCGGCATCGACCGCGACCCGCTGGCCTTCGAGATGGCCGCCGACTGGGCCGGGGCTTACGGCGACCGGTTGCGGCTGGTGGAAGGCACGTTTTCCAACCTCGACACGCTGGCGGGCGAACAGCTTGACGGGGTCGTGCTCGATCTTGGCGTGTCGTCGATGCAGCTTGACCGACCGGAACGCGGGTTCTCGTTCCTGCGCGACGGCCCTCTTGACATGCGGATGAGCCAGTCCGGCCCGACCGCCGCCGAGCTGGTCAATGGCGCATCGGAGGCGATGCTGGCCGACATCCTTTACAACTACGGCGAGGAACGCGCCTCGCGCCGCATCGCGCGCGCCATCGGGGCGGCGCGCAAGGTGGTGCCGATCGTCACCACGCTGCAACTGGCCGAGATCGTCGCGGGCTGCCTGCCGCGCCCGAAGCCGGGCCAGAGCCACCCCGCCACCCGCAGCTTTCAGGCGATCCGTATCGCGGTGAACGCCGAGTTCGACGAACTGGTGAACGGGCTGGAGGCCGCCGAACGCGCACTGAAGCCGGGCGGGCGGCTGGCGGTGGTGACGTTCCACTCGCTGGAGGACCGCATCGTCAAGCGGTTCCTGCAACTCCGCTCGGGGCGCGAGGCGAATGCCAACCGCTATGCCCCCGAAAAGCCTGTGACGGATGCGCAGTTCCGCCTGCTGACCCGGCAGGCGGTGGCGCCGGATGCCGATGAAATGGCGCGCAACCCGCGCGCCCGGTCTGCCAAACTGCGCGCCGCAGAGCGGACCGAGGCTCCGGCCGGGGCTGTGGACCGCTCTGCCATCGGCCTGCCCGTGCTCGACCCGAAAGGACGGCCCTGACATGCGCCCACTGCTCTATGTCCTTTCTGCGCTGGCCGTGATGGGCCTCGCGTTCTGGGCCTACCGGCAGAACTACGCCACGCAGGACTCGCTCAAAGAGGTCGCGAGCCTCCAACGCGAAATCGGCCAATTGCACGAGGCGTTGGGGATGCAGCAGGCCGAATGGGCCTACGAGAACCGCCCGACGCGGCTGCGCGAGTTGGCGATGCTGAACTTCGACAAGCTCGATCTGTTGCCGATGACGCCCGAGCAGTTCGGCGACATCGCGGGGATCGCGCTGCCGCAACCGGTGGCGGCCGACGCGCCGCTGACGATCACCAATACGGTCGAAACCTCGGCGACGGTGAAAACCCCGCCGAAGGCGCCGCAAAAGGCGCCGCAAAAGGGGGCGCAGAAGCCCGTGCAGGTGCCCGTGCAGACGCCCGTGCAGATGGGGATGACGCCATGATCCGGACTCCGCTGCGCCCGCTGGCCCGTATTCTCACCGCCCGTGCCAAGGGCGAGAACCCCGACGCGATCGAGCGCGAAAACATCCGCCTGCGGCACGAGGAGATGCGCGACAGTTCACGCGATCAGGCCGAGGGGCGGCTGTTGATGCTGGGGCTGTTCTTCTTCGCGGCGTTCACGCTGGTGGGCGCGCGGATGGGACTGATGGCCGCCTCGCCGCCCAGCGAGCCGCAGGTTGCGTCGTCCGGCCCCTCGATCACCGCGCAGCGCGCCGATATCGTCGACCGCAACGGCCGAGTGCTGGCCACCAACCTGGCCACCTATTCGCTTTACGCCCAGCCGCACGACATGATCGATCCGGCCAAGGTCGCAAAGTCGCTGGTGAAGATATTCCCCGACCTCGACGAGACGCGGCTGGTGAAGGACTTTTCCGGCGATCGCACCTTCGTCTGGATCAAGAAGACCCTCTCGCCCGAGCAGATGCAGGCGGTGCACGACATCGGCGACCCCGGCCTGCTGTTCGGCCCGCGCGAGATGCGGCTTTATCCCAACGGGCGGCTGGCCGCGCATATCCTTGGCGGTGCGGGCTTTGGCCGCGAGGGCGTCGATTCCGCGGAGGTGATCGGCGTCGCGGGGGTCGAGAAGCAATACGACACCTGGCTGCGCGATCCCGCCAACGCCGGGCAACCGCTGCAACTGTCGATCGACCTCACCGTGCAGGCGGCAACGCGCGAAGTGCTCGACGCCGGGATGCACATGATGAACGCCAAGGGCGCGGCGGCGATCCTGATGGATGCCCACACCGGCGAGATTCTGTCGATGGTCTCGTTGCCCGACTTCGACCCGAACGACCGCCCGGCACCGCTGGTCAAGGGCGACGCGGCCGACAGCCCGCTGTTCAACCGCGCGGTGCAGGGGCTTTACGAACTCGGATCGACCTTCAAGGTCTTCGACGTGGGGCAGGCGCTCGACCTCGGGCTGATCACGCCGCAGACGATCATCGACACCCGGGGTCCGCTGATCTGGGGCAAGTTCAAGATCCACGACTTCCACAATTACGGCGACAAGCTTTCCGTGTCGGACGTGATCCGCGAAAGCTCCAACATCGGTGCGGCCCGGATCGCCACGCTGTTCGGGGGGGACAAGCAGAAGCCGTTCCTGAAAGCGCTGGGATTGCTTGACCCGTCGCCGGTGGAACTGGTCGAGGCGCCGGGGGTGCGGCCGCAGTTTCCGGCGAACTGGTCGGACCTCTCGACGATGACCATCGCCTACGGCCACGGCATCTCGGTCTCGCCGCTGCATCTGTGCACGGCTTACGCCTCGATGCTGAACGGCGGCATTCGGGTCTACCCGACGCTGATCAAGACCGATGCGCCCAAGACCGGCCCCCGCGTCATCTCGGCGGCGACATCGGACAAGCTGCGCACCATGCTGCGCTACGTCGTCACCAGCGGCACCGCGTCCTACGGCGACGTCAAGGGCTACGACGTGGGCGGCAAGACCGGCACCGCCGACAAGCCCGACCCGAAGGGTGGCTATTCCAACGACAAGGTGATCTCGACCTTCGCATCGGTGTTTCCGGCCCATGATCCGAAATACGTGCTGATCGTCACGCTGGATGAACCCTCTGACAACACCGGCAAAGACCCCCGGCGCACCGCGGGCTACACGGCGGTGCCGGTTGCGGCCGAGATCATCCGCCGCGACGCGCCGCTGCTGGGCCTGCGCCCCGAGATTGTGCCCGATCCGCAGAATGCGATAACACTCGCGCGCAACTGACGAGGTGGGTGGCGCTTGGAACATCGTAACGACAGCACGGGCGAGGCGCGGCGACTGACGCTGGCGGCGCTTGGCCTGACCGCGCGGGGCGGGCGCGAGGTCGGGGTGACGGGCCTTGCCGTCGACAGCCGCGAGGTGCGCGCCGGGATGCTGTTCGCCGCGCTGCCGGGCAGCACGGTGCATGGCGCGGCCCATATCGCGGCGGCGCTGGAGCGCGGGGCGGTGGCCGTGCTGACCGATCCCGAGGGGGCCGGGCTGGCGGCGCAGGCGCTGGCCGGGTCTAACGCCGCGCTGGTGGTGGTCGAAGAGCCGCGCGCGGCGCTGGCGCAGGCGGCGGCGCTGTGGTTCGGCGCACAACCCGCCACGATGGTCGCCGTCACCGGCACCAACGGCAAGACCTCGGTCGCCACCTTCACCCGGCAAATCTGGTCGGCGCTCGGCCATGCCGCGATCAACGTCGGCACGACGGGCATCGAGGGCGCGTGGGAGGCGCCGCTGCATCACACCACGCCCGACCCGATCACGCTGCATCGCGCGCTGGCCGAAGCGGCGGCGGCGGGCGTGACCCATGCCGCGATGGAGGCGTCATCGCACGGGTTGGACCAACGTCGGCTGGACGGGGTGCGGCTGAAGGCGGCGGGGTTCACCAACTTCACCCAGGACCACCTTGACTATCACAAGACCTTCGCCGCGTACTTCGCTGCAAAGGCTGGTCTTTTCACCCGCGTTCTGCCGGATGACGGCACCGCCGTGGTGAATTTGAACGACCCGAAAGGGGCGGAATTTGCCGCTTTGGCGCGGGCGCGGGGGCAAAACGTGCTCAGCGTCGGCCACGCCGAGGGCTGCGACCTGCGCATCCTTGGCCAGCGCTTCGACGCGCAGGGGCAAGAGCTGCGATTTGTCTGGAAAGGACAAGTCCGGCAAGTGCGGTTGGCCCTGATCGGAGGGTTTCAGGCCGAAAATGTGCTGGCCGCCACGGGCCTTGCCATCGCCTCGGGCAGCCCTCCGGCGGATGTGTTCGGCGTGCTTGGCCGGTTGACGACCGTGCGCGGCCGGATGCAACTGGCCGCAACCCGCGCCAACGGGGCGGCGGTGTTCGTCGATTATGCCCATACCCCCGACGCGGTGGAAACCGCGCTGACGGCGCTGCGCCCGCATGTGCTGGGGCGGCTGGTCATCGTCTTCGGCGCGGGCGGCGACCGCGACCGGACCAAGCGCCCGCTGATGGGTGCGGCGGCGGCGGCCCATGCCGATGTGCAGATCGTCACCGATGACAACCCCCGCAGCGAAGACCCCGTCAGCATCCGCGCCGCGATTCTGGCCGCCTGTCCGGGCGCGCAAGAGGTGGGCGACCGGGCCGAGGCGATCCTGCGCGGCATCGCGGCGCTGGGGCCGGGCGATGCGCTGCTGATCGCGGGCAAGGGCCATGAAAGCGGGCAGACGGTGGGCGGCACGGTCTATCCGTTCGATGACGTGGAACAGGCGAGCCTTGCCGTGGCGGCGCTGGACGGGGGCCGGGCATGACCGCGCTCTGGACCTCGGCCGAAGCCGCCGCCGCGACGGGGGGCCGGGCGACGCGGGCGTTCGCGGTGTCCGGCGTCTCGATCGACACCCGCACGCTGGACGAGGGCGACCTGTTCGTGGCGTTGAAGGACGTGCGCGATGGCCACGACTTCGTGGCGCAGGCGCTGGCGATGGGGGCCGCCGCCGCGCTGGTTTCGCGCATCCCCGAGGGCGTGGCCGCCGATGCGCCGCTCTTGATCGTGCCGGACGTGCTGGCCGCCCTTGGCGTGCTTGGCGCGGCGGCCCGTGCCCGCTGCAAGGCGAGGGTGGTGGCCGTCACCGGGTCGGTCGGCAAGACTTCGACGAAAGAGATGCTGCGCGCCGTGCTGGGCGGGCAGGGCCGCGTTCACGCCGCCGAGGCGAGCTACAACAACCACTGGGGCGTGCCGCTGACGCTGGCGCGGATGCCGGTTTCCGCCGAATACGCGGTGATCGAGATCGGCATGAACCATCCCGGCGAGATCGCGCCGCTGGCACGGCTGGCGCGCCCGCACGTGGCGATGATCACGACAGTTGCCGCCGCCCACCTTGAAGCGTTTGAAAGCATTGACGGGATCGCACGGGAAAAGGCTGCCGTCATCGCCGGGCTTGAACCCGGCGGGGTGGCCGTGCTGAACGCCGACTTGGCCACCACGCCGATCCTGATCGCCGCCGCCGAGGCCGCGGGCGCCCGGATCATCACCTTCGGCGCCGCGGCGACGGCCGATTTTCGCCTGCGCGAGGTGCAGGTGACGCGCGACACCACCGTGGTGCAGGCCGAGGCGGCAGGCCGGGCGCTGCTGTTCAAGATCGGCTCGGCCGGGCGGCACTTCGCGATGAACGCGCTGGGTGTGCTGGCGGTGGCCGAGGCGCTGGGGCTCGACCTCGGGCTGGCGGCGATCGACATCGGCCATTGGCGGCCGCCCGAGGGGCGTGGCGCACGCGAGCGGATCGTGCTCGATCTCGTCAACGAGACGGTGGCCTTCGATCTGATCGACGACGCCTTCAACGCCAACCCGGCCTCGATGGCGGCGGCGCTTGACGTGCTGGGCGGGGCCGAGCCGACGCATGGCGTCGGGCGCGTCGCCGAGGGTCGGCGCATCGCCATTCTGGGCGACATGCTGGAGCTTGGGCCCGACGAGCTGGCTTTGCACCGCGCCATTGCGGCCCATCCGGCGCTGCCGAAAATAGCGCAGATTCATTGTGTTGGCCCCCGGATGCGGGCGCTGTGGGAGGTCTTGCCGCGGCGCCAGCGCGGGCTCTGGACCGACACCGGCGCCGAGATGGTGGCCGAGGCGCGCCATCTGGTCGATGCGGGCGATGTCGTGCTCGTGAAAGGCTCGAAGGGGATCAAGGTCAGCCGCGTGGTTGACGCCCTGCGCAATTTGGGGCAAGCGGCCGCTACCGCACGCCGGAGGACGGAATAGATGCTGTATTGGCTGAGCCAGTTGTCCGAGGGCGGCGGGATCTTGAACCTGTTCCGCTACATCACCTTCCGGTCGGGCGGGGCGTTCTTCACGGCGCTGATCTTCGGCTTCGTTTTCGGGCGGCCGCTGATCGACTTCCTGCGCGCGCGCCAGAAGAAGGGCCAGCCGATCCGCGAGGACGGGCCGCAGACCCATTTCGTCAAGGCGGGCACGCCGACGATGGGGGGCGTGCTGATCCTGGGCGCGCTCCTCGTCTCGACGCTGCTCTGGGCGCGGTTGGACAACGTCTATGTCTGGCTGACGCTGTTCGTGACGCTGGGCTTCGGGCTGATCGGCTTTGCCGACGACTGGAAGAAGGTGACCAAGCAGAACACCAAGGGCGTGTCGAGCCGGGTGCGGTTCCTGCTGGGTCTCCTGATCGCGGCGATTGCGGGCTATGTGGCGACGCATGCGCAGCCGACCGAATTCACCAACACGCTGGCCGTGCCGTTCCTGAAGAACGTCTTGATCCATATGGGGTTTTTCTACATTCCCTTCGCCATGATCGTGATCGTCGGCGCCGCCAATGCGGTGAACCTGACCGACGGGCTCGACGGGCTGGCGATCATGCCGGTGATGATCGCGGCGGCCACACTGGGGGTGATCGCCTATGTGGTCGGGAACTACAACTATGCGGGCTATCTGGACCTGCACTTCGTGCCGGGCACCGGCGAGTTGCTGATCTTCGTGTCCGCCCTGATCGGCGGCGGGCTGGGGTTCCTGTGGTACAACGCGCCACCGGCGGCGGTGTTCATGGGCGATACCGGGTCGCTGGCCCTGGGCGGCGCGCTGGGGGTGATCTCGGTGGCGATCAAGCACGAGATCGTGCTGGCGATCGTCGGCGGGCTGTTCGTGGTCGAGGCGATGAGCGTGATCATCCAGGTGCTTTACTTCAAGCGGACCGGCAAGCGGGTGTTCCTGATGGCGCCGATCCACCATCACTTCGAGAAGAAGGGCTGGGCCGAACCGCAGATCGTGATCCGGTTCTGGATCATCTCGCTGATCCTCGCGTTGATCGGGCTGGCGACCTTGAAGTTGCGGTGAACGGGGTTGGCGCCGGGCCCGGCCCGGCGAAAGCCGGGGGTTTCACACCCCCGGACCCCCGTGGGATATTTGCAGACCGAAAATGGGGGCGCGGCGCCGACCCCGCGGTTTGGCGGCAAGCCATTTCGGTTGCCAGAAAATCGGGGCGCCGAAAAAGCACCGAAAAAGCACCGACGCCGAACCGACGCCCGCCGCTTGCGGAAGGCGGCGGGGGCGGGGCACTGTGACCGCCGACAAGCGGGAGGGTGACACATGATTCCGATGCAGGGCTACGAGGGGCGCAAGGTTGCCGTGCTGGGGCTGGGCCGCTCGGGGCTGGCCACCGCGCGGGCGCTGGCGGCGGGCGGGGCCGAGGCGCTGCTGTGGGATGACAGCCCCGAGGCGCGCGCCAAGGCCGAGGTGGCGGGGCTGCGGCTGACCGACCTGACGCGGGATCGCGCGCTCGAGGGCGTGGCGGCGCTGGTGGTGTCGCCCGGCATCCCGCATCTTTACCCCGCGCCGCACAAGGTGATCGCGCGCGCGCTGGAGCTTGGGGTGCCGGTGGACAATGACATCGGGTTGTTCTTCCGGTCCTGGGCGACGGCCGACTGGGACCAGTTCGAGCAGGTGCCGAAGGTCGTGGCGGTGACCGGGTCGAACGGAAAATCGACCACGACGGCGCTGATCCACCACATTCTGGAGGTCGCGGGGCGGCCGACGCAGGTGGGCGGCAACATCGGGCGCGGAGTGTTCGATCTGGACCCGGCGCAGGATGGCGAGGTGGTGGTGCTGGAACTGTCGTCCTACCAGACCGACCTTGCCCGCGCGCTGACGCCGGATGTGGCGGTGTTCACCAACCTGTCGCCCGATCATCTGGACCGGCACGGCGGTATCGGCGGCTATTTCGCGGCCAAGCGGCGGCTGTTCGCCGAGGGCGGGCCGGACCGCGCGGTGATCGGGGTGGACGAGGTGGAGGGGCGGTATCTGGCCAACCAGCTTTCGGAAGGCATCGGCGATGACCGGGTGATCCGGGTGTCGTCCGGCCAGAAGCTGGACGAGGCGGGCTGGTCGGTCTTTGCGCGCAAGGGGTTTCTGGCGGAGTGGCGGCGCGGCAAGCAGGTCGCCTCGGTCGATCTGCGCGAGGTGAAGGGGTTGCCGGGCGCGCACAACCACCAGAACGCCTGCGCCGCCTATGCGGTGCTGCGGACGTTCGGGGTGGCGCCGAAGGTGATCGAGCAGGCGTTCCACTCGTTTGAAGGCTTGCCGCACCGCAGCCAGCTGGTGGGCGAGCGGGGCGGGGTACGGTTCGTCAACGACAGCAAGGCGACCAACGTCGACAGCGCGGCGAAGGCCTTGCAGGCGTTCCCGAAGATCCGCTGGATCGCCGGGGGACTGGGCAAGGAGGGCGGCATCGGCGGGCTGGTGCCGTTCCTTGACTCGGTGGTGAAGGCCTACCTGATCGGCCATTCGGCGCGCGAGTTCGCGTTGCAGATCGGCCAGACGCCGCACGAGATCTGCGAGACGATGGAGCGCGCGGTAGCGCGGGCGGCGGCCGAGGCGCAGCCGGGCGAGACCGTGCTGCTGGCCCCGGCGGCGGCAAGCTTCGACCAGTATCCGAACTTCGAGAAGCGGGGCGAGGATTTCACCGCGCGGGTGAAGGCGATCATCGCGGGGTGAGGCGCCACCCAACAGCGGCAAGGTGATCCGGGGGCCGCGCACAGGCGATGTGCGGTGGCGGTGAATTGCCCAAATGGTGCGGATTGGCGATCCTGACGGGGTAAGTTCCTCAGGAAAGGGCATGACATGACGATGGGTGCGACGGCGGAAACGGGCAACGCGGCAACGGTGGCGATCTGGGTGCTGCGCGTGCTGGTGGCGGCGCTGTTCTTCTTTGCGGCCTACATGAAGCTGAGCGGGCAGCCGCAGATGGTGGACGAGTTCAACATGGTCGGGCTTGGCCAGTGGTTCCGCATTTTCACCGGGCTGGTCGAAGTGGCGGGCGCCGTCCTGCTGCTGATCCCGGCGCTGTCGGTGGTCGGGGCAGTGATCCTGCTGGGCGTCGATGCGGGCGCTTTCGTGGCGCAGTTGACCGCGATCCACATGGACGTGGTGCATACCTTCGTCATCGCGGCGGTGATTGCCCTGGTGATCTACTTGCAGCGCGGGCAGCTTCGCGCCCTGCTCGGCCGCTGATCGCGGGGCCGCGGCGGGATGGTGCCGCCGCTTGGCTTTTTCCTAGCCAGGCGGCGCCGTCTGGGATAATCTGCCGATCAGACCCGGACAACCGGGCGAACAGGCAGAGCGGTATCCGATGACAGAGATGGTGTTTGGCGCCGCGCCCGCGCGGGCGGGCGATCCTATCCTTCCCCGCTGGTGGCGCACCGTGGACCGCTGGTCGCTGGCCTGCATCCTGTTGCTGGTCGGCCTCGGGCTGCTGCTGGGCCTTGCGGCCTCGGTGCCGTTGGCCACGCGCAACGGGCTGCCGCCGTTCCACTATGTCGAGCGGCAGGCGCTGTTCAGCGGTCTGGGGATGATCGCGATGTTCCTGACCTCGCTCTTGTCGCCCGACGTGGTGCGGCGGCTGGGGGTCACCGGGTTTCTGGTGACCTTCGTCGCGCTGGCGCTGCTGCCGTTCCTCGGTTCGGACTTCGGCAAGGGCGCCGTGCGCTGGTATTCGCTGGGCTTCATCTCGGTGCAGCCGTCCGAGTTTCTCAAGCCCGGCTTCGTCGTGCTTTGCGCCTGGCTGATGGCCGCGAGCCAGGAGATCAACGGCCCGCCGGGCAAGCTGGCCTCGTTCGCGGTGGCGATCGTGGTGGTGGGATTCCTTGCCATGCAGCCGGACTTCGGGCAGGCGGCGCTGGTGCTCTTTGCCTGGGGCGTGATCTATTTCATCGCCGGGGCGCCGATCCTGCTGCTGGTCGGCGTGGCCGGCATGGTCGCCTCGGGCGGGGTCGCGGCCTATACCTATTCGGACCACTTCGCCAAGCGGATCGACGGTTACATGTCGGCCGACATCGACCCGCGCACCCAGGTTGGTTATGCCGTCAACGCGATTCAGGAGGGCGGCTTTCTGGGCGTCGGCGTCGGCGAGGGCCAGGTGAAATGGCAACTGCCGGACGCCCATACCGACTTCATCATCGCGGTGGCGGCCGAGGAATACGGGCTCTTGATGGTGCTCTTCATCCTTGGGCTTTACACCACCATCGTAGTGCGGGCGCTGACCCGGCTGATGCGGGAACGGGATCCGTTCATCCGGCTGGCGGGCAGCGGGCTGGCCTGCATCTTTGGCGTGCAGGCGCTGGTGAACACCTCGGTGGCGGTGCGGCTGTTGCCGGCCAAGGGGATGACGCTGCCGTTCGTCAGTTATGGCGGCTCGTCGTTGATCGCCACCGGGATCACCGTGGGGATGCTGCTGGCGCTGACGCGGACCCGGCCGCAGGGCGAAATCGGCGCCTTCTTCAAGCGGAGCCTCTGATGGCGGGCGGTGCGGCATCCGGGCGCCTGCTGCTGATCGCGGCGGGCGGCACCGGCGGGCACATGTTCCCCGCGCAGGCGCTGGCCGAGGCCATGGTGCGGCGCGGCTGGCGGGTGCGGCTGTCGACCGATGCGCGCGGCGCGCGCTATGCGGGCGGCTTTCCGCATGTGGTGCAGGTGGTGCAGGTGCCTTCGGCCACCTTCGCCCGCGGGGGGATTGTCGCGCGTGCCGGGGTTCCGTTTCGCATTCTGGGCGGTGTGATGGGGGCGATGCGGGCAATGCTGCGCGATCCGCCTGCCGTTGTGGTGGGCTTTGGCGGCTATCCGACGATCCCGGCTTTGGCGGCGGCGGTGCTGATCGGGCGGCCGCGCATGATCCACGAACAGAACGGCATTCTGGGCAAGGTGAACACAAGGTTTGCCAGCCGTGTGAATGCCATCGCCTGCGGCACCTGGCCGACCGCCTTGCCGGAAGGCGTGAAAGGCACTCACACCGGCAACCCGGTGCGCGGCGCGGTGCTGGACCGGGCCGGGGCGGCCTATATCCCGCCGGGCGATTACCCGATGAGCCTTGTGGTGATCGGCGGCAGTCAGGGCGCGCGCATCCTGTCGGACGTGGTGCCCGCCGCGGTGGCGGCGCTGCCCGAAGCGCTGAAGGCCAACCTGCGCGTGGCCCATCAGGCCCGCGACGAGGACCGCGAGCGCGTCACCGCCGCCTATGCCGAAGCCGGGATCGACGCCGAGGTGCAGCCGTTCTTTGCCGATATTCCGCGCCGGTTGAGCGAGGCGCAACTGGTCATCAGCCGCTCTGGCGCCTCATCCGTTGCCGATATCAGCGTGATCGGCCGCCCCTCGATCCTGATCCCCTATGCCGCTGCGACCGGCGATCACCAGAGCGCCAACGCGCGCGGGCTGGTCGATGCCGGTGCGGCGATCCTGATCCCCGAATCCGCGCTCGATCCGGCCAGCCTGTCCACGCAGATCGCGACCGTCCTTGGTCACCCCGAAGGTGCGGCGCGGATGGCGGTGGCCGCGCTGTCCTGTGGCCGCCCCGACGCCACCGAACGGCTGGTCGAGATGGTCGAGCGCCTTGCAGAGAAAGCGACGCCATGAGCGCAGCGACCAAACTTCCGGGCGAACTCGGACCCATCCACTTCGTCGGCATCGGCGGCATCGGCATGTCGGGCATCGCCGAGGTGCTGATGACGCTGGGCTACCGGGTGCAGGGGTCCGACGCGCGGGCGTCGAAGATCACCGAACGGCTGGTCTCGCTGGGCGCGACCTTCTTTGAAGGCCAGGCGGCGGCGAATATCGGCGAGGCGGCGGTGGTGGTGATCTCCTCCGCGATCAAGAAAGGCAACCCCGAGCTGGAAGAGGCGCGGCGGCGCAAGCTGCCGGTGGTGCGCCGGGCCGAGATGCTGGCCGAACTGATGCGGCTGAAATCGAACATCGCCATCGCGGGCACGCATGGCAAGACCACCACCACCACGATGGTGGCGACGCTGCTGGACAAGGGCGGCTTCGACCCCACCGTGATCAACGGCGGCATCATCCACGCCTACGGATCGAACGCGCGGGCCGGGGCGGGCGAGTGGATGGTGGTCGAGGCCGACGAGTCGGACGGTTCGTTCAACCGGCTGCCCGCCACCATCGCAGTGGTGACCAACATCGACCCCGAACACATGGAGCACTGGCACACCTTCGAGGCGCTGCGGCAGGGCTTCACCGATTTCGTCTCGAACGTGCCGTTCTACGGGCTGGCGGTCTGCTGCACCGACCACCCCGAGGTGCAGGCGCTGGTCGGCCGCGTCACCGACCGCCGCATCGCCACCTTCGGCTTCAACGCGCAGGCCGACGTGCGCGCGCTGAAGCTGCGCTATGAGAACGGCACCGCGCATTTCGACGTCGCCCTGCAGGGCGAGGGGCGGGACGAGCAGGGCCAGGTCAGCCTGATCGAGGGTTGCACCCTGCCGATGCCGGGCGATCACAACGTCTCGAACGCGCTGGGCGCCATCGCCGTGGCCCGCCATCTGGGCATGAAGAAAGACGAGATCCGCGAGGCGCTGGCAGCCTTCGGCGGCGTCAACCGGCGCTTCACCAAGGTGGCCGAGGTGAACGGCGTCACCATCATCGACGATTACGGCCACCACCCGGTGGAGATTGCGGCGGTGCTGAAGGCGGCGCGGCAGGCGACCAAGGGGCGCGTCATCGCCGTGCACCAGCCGCACCGCTACACGCGGCTTCACAACCTGTTCGAGGAGTTCTGCACCTGCTTCAACGAGGCCGACGTGGTGGCGATCGCCGAGGTTTATGCGGCGGGCGAAGACCCGATCCCCGGCGCCTCGCGCGATGATCTGGTCGCCGGGCTGATCGCCCACGGCCACCGCCACGCCCGCGCCATTCTGGACGAGGGCGACCTTGCCCGGCTGGTGAAGGAACAGGCGCGGCCGGGCGACATGGTCGTCTGCCTCGGCGCCGGGTCGATCTCCGGTTGGGCGAACGCGCTGCCGGGGCGGCTGGCATGACGATCTGGCCCGCCCTTGCCGCCATCCTCTGGGTCTTCGTTGCCACCGGCACGGCGATGCTGCCGATGCGCTGGCAAGCCCTGCCGGGGTTGCCACTGCTGGTGCTGGCGCCGGTGGTGATCGTCTGGCTGGGCCGCGCCTACGGGCCCTGGCTGGTGGCGGTGGCGGTGTTCGCCTTCCTGTCGATGTTCCGCCGCCCGCTTTGGTTCCTCAGCCGCCGCGCGCTGGGCCTGCCGGTTGAACGCCCGGACCGGGGGCGCCGATGACGCTGTCGCTGATCCTCGCCTGCCTCTGGGCGCTGCTCGCCACCGGCATCGCCATGACCTCGGGCCGCTGGCACTGGCCCGCCGCCTATGCGCTGATCGCGGTGGGCATCCCGCTGGTGGGCTTTGTCACCTTGCAGAACGGGCCGGTGGTCGGCCTCTTCGTGCTGGCGGGTGGCGTGTCGATGCTGCGCTGGCCGGTGCGGTTCTTCGCCCGCTGGCTGGCGCGGCAGGTGCGTCGGCGGGGGGACACTGCGGGCGAATGACGCGCGGGGCTTGCCGGACCGCGCGCGGCCGGGCAGGGTGCGGGCATGGTGGATGCGGTGGATATCAGGGATAGGGCTAGCCTTGAGGCTTGGCTCAAGGGGCGTCCGCAGAAGGAGGCGGTCGCCGTCGCTACGCGCGCGGCGTTGCGCGTGGCCCCGCTATATTGGGGCTGGCTTGCGCACACGTCGCGCAGAGATGATTTGACAGAACTCGCGATTTGCCGACCCCTGCTGATTGCGGGGGTTGCGGCTGTTCGACCAAGCCCCGCAATCCGGTCCGTTGCAGAGCTGGCTATCAACGCAGCCGACGCGGCCATCGCCGGAGCAACCACCTACTACGTCACCTCCTTCAACAAGAGCTATGTCACCTCAGATGGCAAGTTACTTGTCACCGCTGACAATGCCGACGCTCAAGACGCAGCCCGAGCCACCCAAGCCGCGGTCCACTCCGCCGCCTACGCCGACCCCGACGCCACTGCTTACGCCGCTTCCGCTGCGGGCGCCTCTGCCGAGGCCGCCGACAGAGCCGCCGCCCATGCCGCCGTCGCAACATTGGCCATCTGGTACGAAATCCGCGCCGACTGCTTGGAGTTGGAGGGGCGGGCCGACCCGATGCGCCTGCCCCTCTGGACCGGGGCGCCGCCCGACTGGCTGCCAGCACCGCTTCCCCACGAGGCATGGCCCATGCGCGAGGGACCGGGCTGGCAGCTCTGGCACGACTGGTACGAGGGCTACCTGACCGGCCATCCGCTCGATATCGGCCTGCTGGAACAGATCGCGCGGATTGCGCCAGAGGATTGGCGCACGAGCGATGCGCATGTGAACGGGATCATCGAGGGGATTTACCAGAAGTACAAAGGCAGCAAAGGAGACCCGGACCAATTGGTGGACCAAGCGGTTCGCAAAGCCACCAAACCGCCCAAATCAACCGTCAAGCGTGTTCGGGCGGCAATTTCGGCGAACCGCGAGGCACTCCCTCCAACGTTCGATGCGATCGAAGCCGCGATCTCCTGCGAAATCGAACGAGAGCAGACGCGCAACTATAAGGACGATCTCGACCGCGAAGAGGCCGATCGGCGGATCGGTGTCTTGCTGACGTTGCACGCGGCGCTGACGCAGTTGCGCGCGACGGTTCCCAAGGAAGGGGACATTTTGGAACCCCAAGCGGAAGCGGCCGTGACTCTTCTGAAACTTTACGGGGACAAGCTTCGGGAGTTGCCACGAGAGAAGGTCGATGAAGTCGTGGAGGGGCTTTGGGACACTGGCAAGGGGACTGTGAAAGTTACCCTGATCCTCGGATCGGTTGCGATGGCAGGGCTCTTTGGGCTTCCCTCCTACATCGGCGTCGCTCTGGGTTCGATGGCATTCGCCCGAAAAGGCGCCGGGAAAATAATCCAGGATGCGATGGCGCGTTACTTTCCCCCGAAATGAGAAACTTGCGATACGCACGGCGGGCCGCTAGCACTCCCCCATGACACACCCCCTCCCCACCCCCCGCGGCGCCCTGACCCCCAACCGTCCGCTGGCCGAGTTGACGTGGTTGCGCGTGGGCGGGCCGGCGGAGTGGTTGTTTCAGCCTGCCGATCTTGACGACCTGTGCGCGTTCCTGAAGGCGCTCGATCCGGCGGTGCCGGTGTTTCCGATGGGCGTCGGGTCCAATCTGATCGTGCGGGATGGCGGGTTGCGGGCGGTGGTGATCCGGTTGGGGCGGGGGTTCAATGCGGTGACGGTGGCGGGCGATACGGTCACGGCGGGGGCCGCAGCGCTGGATGCGCAGGTGGCGCGCAAGGCGGCGGAGGCGGGGGTGGATCTGGCGTTCCTGCGCACCATTCCCGGCTCGGTCGGTGGGGCGGTGCGGATGAATGCGGGGTGCTACGGGTCTTATGTGGCGGATGTCTGCACCGGCGTGACCGCCGTCACCCGCGCGGGCGAGGTGGTGGTGCTGACGCCCGCCGAGTTGGGGTTTGGCTACCGCCACAGCGCCTTGCCCGAGGGCTGGGTGATCGTCGGCGCCACCTTCGCGGCGCCGCGCGGCGATCCGCAGGCGCTGGAGGCAAAGATGGCGGAGCAGATCGCGCGGCGCGATGCGAGCCAGCCCACGAAGGACCGCAGCGCGGGGTCCACCTTCCGCAATCCGGCCGGGTTTTCCTCGACCGGGCGGGCCGACGACACGCATGAGTTGAAGGCCTGGGCGCTGATCGACAAGGCCGGATTGCGCGGCGCGCGGCGGGGCGGGGCGCAGATGTCGGAAAAACATCCGAACTTTCTGATCAATACCGGTGGCGCCACGGCCACCGACCTTGAAGGACTTGGCGAGGAGGTCCGAAAAAGGGTTTTCCAAGACTCCGGCTTGTTGCTAGAGTGGGAAATCATGAGGGTCGGCGAACCGGCCCCACAGGATAAAGACCAGAACAAAGAATAACGGGCACGAAGCCCGATCGAGGCACAAGTGGCGGGCATGTCGAGCAGGACAGCCTTCCGGGTTGCGGTATTGATGGGGGGGCCTTCCGCCGAGCGGGAGGTGTCGCTCGTCACGGGGCGCGAATGCGCCGCGGCGCTCAGGAAGGCCGGATATGATGCGGTAGAACTGGACGCGGGTCCGGATCTGGTCGCACGTCTGGCCGAAATCTCTCCCGACGTCTGCTTCAACGCGCTGCACGGCCGCTGGGGCGAGGATGGCTGCGTGCAGGGCCTGCTGGAATGGCTGCGCCTGCCTTACACGCATTCGGGCGTGCTGGCCTCGGCGCTGGCAATGGACAAGACGCGGACCAAGGCGGCCTATCGCGCCGCCGGGCTGCCGGTCGCCGAAAGCCGCATCGCCTGCAAGGCCGAGGTCGAGGGGCATCACGTGATGCCCCCGCCCTATGTGGTGAAGCCGAACAACGAGGGCTCGTCGGTCGGCGTCTACATCGTGGCGGAGGGCGCCAACGCGCCGCCAAAGCTGGGGCCGGAGATGCCCGACCATGTGATGGTCGAAGCCTATGTTCCGGGGCGCGAGCTGACCGTGACGGTGATGGGCGACCGCGCGCTGACGGTGACCGATATCCTGTCGGACGGCTGGTACGACTACCACGCCAAGTATGCCCCCGGCGGGTCACGCCATGTGGTGCCGGCCGATCTTCCGGCCGACATCTTTGCCGCCTGCCTTGACTACGCCAAGCGCGCGCATGACTGCCTGGGCTGCCGCGGCCTCAGCCGCACCGATTTCCGCTGGGACGAGGCGAAGGGGCTGGCCGGGCTGATCCTGCTGGAAACGAACACCCAGCCCGGCATGACGCCCACCTCGCTGTCGCCCGAGCAGGCGGCGCAGGGGGGGATTTCCTTCCCCGACCTGTGCCGCTGGATCGTGGAGGACGCGTCATGCAACCGGTAGCGATGTTCCGCCGCGACCCCGCGCCCAGCCGGATGGCCTACCGGATGCAGCGGCTCTGGCTGACGCCGCTGTTCCGCATCTTCCTGCGCCACATCCTGCCGGGTCTGGTCGTGGCGCTGTTCTTCGCCATCTACCTTGGCGATGCCCAGCGTCGCGACGCGCTGATCACCCGGTTCGACACCCTGCGCACCGAGATCGAGCACCGCCCCGAGTTCATGGTCTCGATGCTGTCGATCGACGGCGCCTCGCCCGAACTGGGCGATGCCGTGCGGTCGATGCTGTCGATCCCGTTTCCGCTGAGTTCCTTCGACATCGACCTGGAAGCGACGCGCGCCAGGATCGAGGCGCTCGACGCGGTCGCCTCGGCCGATCTCCGCGTCGTGGCGGGTGGCGTGTTGCAGGTGACGATCCGCGAACGCGAGGCCGCCATGGTCTGGCGCACCCGCGACGGGATCATGCTGGTCGATGCCACCGGCCACCGCGTCGCCGCGCTGACCGAGCGTGCGGCGCGGGCCGATCTGCCGCTGATCGCGGGCGACGAGGCCGATCAGGCGGTGCCCGAAGCGCAGGCGATCCTTGCGGCGGCGGGCCCGCTGGCCGATCGCATCCGCGGCCTCGTGCGGGTCGGCGCGCGGCGGTGGGATGTGATGCTGGACCGCGATCAGGCGATCCTGTTGCCCGAAACCGATCCGGTGACGGCGTTCGAGCGGGTGATCGCGCTCGACCAGTCGCAGGGCCTGCTGGCGCACGACATCGTGGCCGTCGACATGCGCCTGCCCGGCCGCCCCGTTTTGCGCCTTTCCGCCGATGCCTTTGCCGCCCGGCAGAAGGCGCTTGGTCTTGCCCCCACAGGAGCTGTCAGCAAATGACCGACCTCTACCAATCCCAAAGGGCCATGCGGAACATGCGCCGCGCCGCCATGCAGCGGGGCGTGATCGCGATCCTCGACATCGGCACCTTCAAGATCGCCTGTCTGGTGCTGCGCTTCGACGGGCCGGGGCGGCTGGGCGAACAGGACACTGTCGGCCCGATGGCGGGGCAGTCGAGCTTTCGGGTGATCGGCGCGGCCACCACCCGGTCGCGCGGGGTGCGGTTCGGCGAGATCGACGCCATGCCGGAAACCGAGCGCGCCGTGCGCACCGCCGTGCAGGCGGCGCAGAAGATGGCCAATGTGCGGGTTGATCACGTCATCGCCTGCTTCTCGGGCGCGCGGCCGCGGTCCTACGGGCTGGTCGGCGAAACCCATGTGCAGGACCGTGTGGTCAGCGAACAGGATGTGGCCCGCGCGCTGGCGGCCTGCGACGTGCCCGACATCGGCGAGGGGCGCGAGGTGCTGCACGCCCACCCGGTCAACTTCGCGCTGGACCACCGCACCGGGCTGGGCGATCCGCGCGGTCAGGTCGGCACGCGGCTGGCCTGCGACATGCACATGCTGTCGGTCGATGCGGCGGCGGTGCAGACACTGCTGCTCTGCATCAACCGCTGCGATCTGGAGGTCGCGGGCATCGCCTCGTCGGCCTATGTCGGCGGCATCGCGAGCCTGGTCGAGGATGAACAGGAACTGGGCGCGGCCTGCATCGACATGGGCGGCGGCACCACCGGCCTGTCGGTCTTCATCAAGAAGCACATGATCTATGCCGACTCTGTGCGGATCGGCGGCGACCATGTGACCTCGGACATTTCCAAGGGCCTGCAGGTGCCGATGAACATCGCCGAGCGGATCAAGACACGCCACGGCGGCGTGCACGCCACCGGCATGGACGACCGCGAGATGATCGAGATCGGCGGCGACAGCGGCGACTGGGACAAGGACCGCCGGTCGGTCAGCCGCGCCGAACTGATCGGCATCATGCGGCCGCGGGTCGAGGAAATCCTCGAGGAAGTGCGCGCGCAGCTTGACGCCGCCGGGTTCGACAGCCTGCCCAGCCAGCAGATCGTGCTGACCGGCGGCGGCAGCCAGATCCCCGGCCTTGACGGGCTGGCCGCCAAGATCCTCGGCCAGCGTGTCCGCCTTGGTCGGCCGCTGCGTGTGCAGGGCCTGCCGCAGGCCGCCACCGGCCCGGCGTTCTCGGGTGCGGTCGGGCTCTGCCTCTTTGCAGCGCACCCGCAGGACGAGTGGTGGGATTTCGACATTCCGGCCGATCGCTACCCGGCCCGCTCGCTGAAACGGGCGGTGAAATGGTTCAAGGACAACTGGTGACCACCACAGGATGACGTAATGGCAAAATCCCGCTTGTCTGATGCAACCAAGGACCACATTTTGTGGCCAGATGGTGTTTTTTTCGTGACCTCGGGGCCGTCTCTGGGTAGACTCGCCCCAATGCGGGGGCATATCGGGCGGGACAGGCCGAACAACTTGGGCAGGCGGGCAAAGCAATGACATTGAATCTGATGATGAGTGACCGGGAAGAGCTGAAGCCGCGGATCACGGTGTTCGGCGTCGGTGGGGCGGGCGGCAATGCCGTCAACAACATGATCGACAAGAACCTGGAAGGCGTCGAGTTCGTCGCCGCCAACACCGACGCGCAGGCGCTGGCCCAAAGCAAGGCGGCGTCGAAGATCCAGATGGGCCTCAGGGCCACCGAGGGTCTTGGCGCCGGTGGCAAGCCCACGGTCGGCGCGATGTCGGCGGAAGAGACGATCGAGGAGATCGTCGACCACCTTGCCGGGGCGCACATGTGCTTCATCACCGCGGGCATGGGTGGCGGCACCGGCACCGGCGCCGCGCCGATCATCGCGCAGGCGGCCCGCGAGCTGGGTGTGCTGACGGTGGGCGTGGTCACCAAGCCGTTCCAGTTCGAGGGCGCCAAGCGGATGCGCCAGGCCGAGGAAGGCATCGAGGCGCTGCAGAAGGTCGTCGATACCCTCATCATCATTCCGAACCAGAACCTGTTCCGGCTGGCCAATGAACGGACCACGTTCACCGAAGCCTTCGCTTTGGCCGATGACGTGCTCTACCAGGGCGTCAAGGGCGTCACCGATCTGATGGTGCGCCCCGGCCTGATCAACCTCGACTTCGCCGACGTGCGCGCGGTGATGGACGAGATGGGCAAGGCAATGATGGGCACCGGCGAGGCCAGCGGCGAAGACCGTGCCGTGCAGGCTGCCGAGAAGGCGATCGCCAACCCGCTGCTGGACGAGATCAGTCTGCATGGCGCGCGTGGCGTGCTGATCAACATCACCGGCGGCTATGATCTGACCTTGTTCGAACTCGACGAGGCCGCGAACATCATCCGCGAGAAGGTCGACCCGGACGCCAATATCATCGTCGGCTCGACGCTTGACACCTCGATGGAGGGCATGATCCGCGTGTCGGTCGTGGCGACCGGCATCGACGCCACCACCGTGAAGGCCGACATGCCGGTGCCGCGCCGCCGGATGTCGGAACCGCTGGCCCACACGCCCGCGCCCGCGTCGCGGTATGAGGCGCCGAAGCCGCAGCCGCAGGTGGCCGCGCAGGCGCCCGCGCCGCGCCCGCAATATGCCCCGGCCGAACCGTCGCTGTTCCAGATGCCCGAGCCCGAGATGATGGACGAGCACGAGGACGACCGGGCAGGCTACGCGCCCGCGAAGGCCAGCGACGAACTGCCGCCGCCCGCCTATCGCCCGGCCGATCCGCGCCCGCGAGTCGAGGCCCGCAGGCCCGAGGAGGACGCCGCCAGCTTCGTTGCGCCCCGTGCGCGCCCGGCCGGCTCGCCCTCGCCGGAAGCGATGGCCCGTCTTGCCGCCGCAGTCAGCCGGGCCCCGGCCCGACCGGCCCCGGCCGGACCCGCCCCCTCCGGGGCAGCGACGGCGGCCCCCGCGGCAGCCCGCCCGGCCGCCCCGGCGCAGCCCCGCCCCGCGACGGCTGAAAAACCGCGCTTCGGGATCAACTCGCTGATCAACCGGATGACCGGGCACGCCGCCGATGGTCAGCCCGAACGCGCCCCGGCGCCGACCCGGGCGCAGCCGCCCGTGACCGCCTATGACGACGAGCAGGACGCCGACCCCGAGCAGGACCGCATCGAGATTCCCGCCTTCCTTCGCCGGCAGGCTAACTGAACACGGTCACAACTTCTTAAACCGGGCTGGAGAAATCCAGCCCGTTTTCTTTTGTTTGCAATGTGTTGGCTTGGCACGAATCGGCACTCGGCATGATCCCGCCAAGGTCTGAAGGCACTGTTACATCTCGTTGCAAAGTGTGAATTGAGCTTCCGCGTCGTCACGCATAAGCCACGAATGCGGCATTACGAATGCCTCATTCCGGGAAGAACGACGGTGCAGAACGCAATCAAATCTCCGGTCAGCTTCACGGGCGTCGGTCTTCATACCGGTGCGCCCGTGCGCATGACCGTGCGCCCGGCTTCGGCGGACTATGGAATCTGGTTCAAACGGACCGACCTGAGCAAGGGTGACCCGATGGTCCCCGCGATCTGGAGCGCGGTGGTTCCCTCACGGCTGTGCACCCTGGTGGCGAACGCCTCGGGCACCACGGTCTCGACCATCGAGCACATCATGGCGGCCTTGGCGGGCTGCGGCATTCACAATGCGCTGATCGAGATCGACGGGCCGGAAGTGCCGATCCTCGACGGTTCGGCGATGCCCTTCGTCGAAGGCATCCTCGCGCGCGGGGTGCGGATGCTCGCGGTTCCGGTGCGCGCCTTCCGCGTGCTCAAGCGCGTCGAAGTGCGCGAGGGCGAGTCGGTGGCGCGGCTCGATCCGGCGACGGCGCTGGAAATCGACTTTCGCATCGACTTCTCTGACGGCGCCATCGGTCGGCAGGCGAAGGCGCTGAACATGGCGAACGGCGCCTTTGTGCGCGAACTTTGTGCCAGCCGCACCTTCTGCCGCCAGTCCGACGTCGACACCATGCGGGCGAACGGCCTCGCGCTGGGTGGCACACTGGACAATGCGGTGGTGGTTGACGGCGATCTGGTGCTCAGCCCCGGCGGCTTCCGTCAGGCGGATGAGGCGGTGCGCCACAAGATGCTTGACGCGCTGGGCGACCTTGCGCTGGCGGGGGCGCCGATCCTGGGCCGCTACACCGGCATCCGGGCCGGTCACGCGCTGACCAACCGGTTGCTGCGCGCGCTTTTCGCCGATCCGGCGGCGTATCGTCTGACCGAAGTCGCGCCCGACGAGCGCGCGATGCTGCCCGGTATCGGCGTGCACCGCGCCGACCTTCCGGCCTGGTCCTGACCCCGTCGCAAAGGGTCCAAAGGCGTTTTGCGCCCCGGATTTTTCTGTGCTAGGACACGGGCAGGCATGGACGGGGGAACACCGTCCGATCGTGCAAGAACGCGGTGGGGTAGGCAGATCATGGCAGGCGACAGGTCAACGGCGGCGCTGCTCGGAACACTTGCGCTTGTCGTCTTCGTGGCGGGCTGCGGGCCGCGCAAGCCCAAGGAGACTCCCACCGACGATCTGACCGCCGCGCAGATCTACAAGCGCGCCGAGTACGAGTTGGAGACGAAGAAGGACCCCAAGTCCGCAGCCAAGGACTTTGGCGAGGTGCAGCGGCTTTATCCCTATTCCGACTGGGCCAAGCGCGCGCTGATCATGGAGGCCTTCGCCGACCATCAGGCCCGCAAGTACGATGACAGCCGGGCGGCGGCGCAGCGGTTCCTGGACTTCTATCCGGCCGACAGTGATGCGCCCTATGCACAGTATCTGCTGGCGCTGTCCTACTACGACCAGATCGACGCCGTCGGGCGCGATCAGGGCGTGACCTTCCAGGCACTGCAGGCGCTGCGACTGGTGATCGAACGCTATCCCAACAGCGACTACGCGCGCTCGGCGATCCTGAAGTTCGACCTCGCCTTCGATCACCTCGCCGCGAAAGAGATGGAGATCGGGCGCTACTACCTCAAGCACGGCGATTATGCCGCCGCGATCAACCGCTTCCGTGTTGTGGTGGAACAGTACCAGACCACGACCTACACGCCCGAGGCGCTGGAGCGGCTGGTGGAATGCTATCTTTCGCTGGGCCTGACCGACGATGCGCAGACCGCAGGGGCGATTCTTGGCCACAACTTCCAGTCCAGCCCGTTCTATCAGGATGCCTTTGTGCGGCTGAAGAACAAGGGGCTCGCGCCCGAAGTGAAGGGGCAGGGCTGGCTGCGCAACGTGTTCAACCGCGTCCCGACGGCAAGCACGAACCCGTAGGCGGGGGCCGACGGCCATGCTCCGCAGCCTCGACATCCGCGACCTTCTGATCATCGACCGGATTGACCTGACGTTCCAACCGGGTCTGAACGTGCTGACCGGCGAAACCGGCGCGGGCAAGTCGATCTTGCTGGATGCGTTGGGCTTTGTGCTGGGCTGGCGCGGGCGGGCGGAACTGGTGCGCGCGGGCGCCGCGCAGGGCGAGGTGACGGCGATCTTCGATCTTGCCCCCGGCCACCCCGCGCGCGCCGTGCTGGCCGAGGCCGGTCTGCCCGCTGACGATGAATTGATCTTGCGCCGGGTGAATGCCGCCGACGGGCGCAAGACCGCCTGGGTGAATGACCGGCGCACCAGTGGCGAGGTGCTGCGGGCGCTGTCGGATACGCTGGTGGAACTGCACGGCCAGCAGGACGACCGCGGGTTGCTGAACCCGCGCGGCCACCGCGACATCCTTGACGCCTTTGCGGGCGTTACACCGTTGCTGGCCGAAACGCGTGCCCGCTGGCGTGAGCTTGCCGTCGCGCGCAAGGCGTTGGCCGAGGCGGAGGGCGCGCTGGCGGCGGTGCGCGCCGAGGAGGAATACCTGCGCCATGCCGTGGCCGAACTGGACCGGCTGAACCCTGCGCCCGGCGAGGAGGCCGAGCTTGACGCCCGCCGCCGCCTGATGCAGGGCGCCGTTCGCATCCGCGAGGATATCGCCCGCGCCCATGCCGCGCTGGGGCCGCAGGGCGCCGAGGGCCTGCTCACCGACGCGACGCGCTGGCTCGGCGGTGCCGCCGACCGCGCCGAGGGGCGGCTGGACGGCGCGCTCGCCGCGCTGGAGCGTGCGATGATCGAGCTTGGCGAGGCGCAGCAGGGGGTGGAGGACTGCCTGTCGGCCCTCGACTTCAACCCCGCCGAGCTTGAGGCGGTGGAGGAGCGGCTGTTCGCCATCCGCGCGCTGGCCCGCAAGCACGGTTGCCTGCCCGACGATCTGGCCACCTTCGCCGACCGGCTGCGCGACAAACTCGCCGCGCTCGACGGTGGGGCGAAGAACCTGTCGCGGCTGGCGTCGGACGTGACCACGGCGACGGCGACCCATCTGGCGGCCTGTGCCACCCTTTCCGCCGCCCGCCGCACCGCTGCGGCGGCGCTGGATGCCGCAATGGCCGCCGAACTGCCGCCCTTGAAGCTGGAGCGCGCGACCTTCCGCACCGACATCACGCGCGCCGAACCGGGGCCGGAGGGGGCCGATACGGTTGCCTTCACGGTCGCCACCAACCCCGGCGCGCCGCCCGGTCCGCTGGATCGCATCGCCTCGGGCGGCGAGTTGTCGCGGTTTCTCCTCGCGCTCAAGGTCTGCCTGACGCGGGGCGAAACGCCGGTGACGATGATCTTCGACGAGATCGACCGCGGCGTCGGTGGCGCCACCGCCGATGCCGTCGGCCGCCGTCTGCGCGCGCTGGCCGCCGAGGCACAGGTGCTGGTCGTCACCCACTCGCCGCAGGTCGCGGCACGGGGCGCGCACCACTGGCGGGTCGAAAAGCGGGTGATCGACGGCGTCACCACCTCGGTCGTCACGCCGCTGGACCGCGCCGAGCGGGTGGACGAGATCGCCCGGATGCTGGCGGGCGACACGATCACCGAGGCCGCCCGCGCCGCCGCCCGCGCGCTGCTGAAAGGCTAGGGCGGCACTCCGCCACGTTGACAGGCCGCGGCGCCCGTGGGACGCTTGCGAAAGCGTTGAGGGGGGCTGCCATGCGGAGTCGTCTGGGCGTCTGTCTTGCGGCGGGGCTGATGGCGGGGCTTGGCCCCGCGCCGGTGCTGGCCACCGCCTGCAATCAGGAAATCGTGGTGCCGATCCACTTCGCGCGGGGCGCGCAGTGCTGGCGCTTTTCCGGCGTGGCGACCACCTTCACGGGCGCGTTCGGCGCCGGTCAGCATGTCGTCGCCCGTGCGGTGGGGCAGGAGTATTTCTCGGACGGCAACCAGACCACGATGCAGATCGCTCCGTGGCAGATCTACCTGAGCGGGCCGGGCAACTTTTCGGCCTCCGACGACGGGAACGGGCGGCTTGACGCCTATCTGGGCCAGGGCGGCGACTACAGCTTCCAGATCGGCCCCTGCGCCGTCTGGGGTAATCAGGGTACCATCGAGATCTGTGCGCAATAGCGGCCAAAGCGAACTGCGTTCATCCTGAATCAGAATTCGCCCTCGTTCGCGCCGCGCATCCGCGTGGCCATCTCGCCCAGATCGCGGCTGAGGCCGGGCGCGGCGAGGATGCGCGCCAGTTCGCCCCGGATCATGCCCTGCCGGTCGGCATCATAGCGGCCCCAGGTCTCGAAGGCGGTCGACATCCGCGCCGCCGTCTGCGGGTTCACCGGGTCGAGCCGGATCAGCCAGTCCGCCAGCAACCGATAGGCGGCGCCGCCCTGGTGGTGAAAGCCCGCATGGTTGGCCGACAGCGCACCCAGCACGGCACGGAAGCGGTTGGGGTTTTTCCAGTCGAAATCCGGGTGGCGGGTCAGCGCCCCGGCGGTGGCGGCCAACCGGTCCGGCGCGGCCTCGATCACTTGCAGGGTGAACCACTTGTCCATCACCAGCCGGTCATGCGCCCATCGCCGGGCAAACGTGGCCAGTTCCCCGTCGCCGGTGCCGATCATCAGGAGGCAGCCGAGGGCGCCCAGTTGCTCGGTCATGTTGCCGGCCTCGGCGAACTGCTTGCGGGCGCGGGCGCCGTCGTCGAGGCGCGTCAGATAGGCCAGCGCCTGCAACCTGAGCGCGCGCGCGCCCGCGCCGCGCGCGTCGGGTGTGTAGGGGCCGGTCACCGCCATCGCCGTGTGCAGGCTGGCAAGGTGTTCGCGCAGATGCGCGGCCACCGCTGCCGCCAGCCGTTCGCGCGCGGCGTGGATCGCGGCCGGGTCGGGCGTGCGCCCGGCGGCGTGCAGCGTCTGCGCCATGTCGTCCTCGGACGGCAGACGCAGCGCATAGGCGCGGAACGCCGGGTCCAGACTTTCGTCGCGCGCCACGCGGGCCAGCGCGTCCAGATAGGCCGGGCCGGGGGCCGCGCCCTCGGTCACCATGCGGGTCAGCACGTCCTTGGCCAGGCTGCGCCCGGCCTCCCATTTGTTGAACGGGTCGGTGTCGTGCGCCAGCAGGAACGCCCGTTCCTCGGGCGTCGCGGCGCGGTCAAGCACGACGGGCGCCGAGAAGCCGCGCAGGATCGAGGGCACCGGTCGGCTGGCAAGGCCGTCGAAGCTGAAGCTCTGGGTGGCCTCGGTCATCTCGAGCACCGTCGTTTCCACCACCTCGTCGCCATTCGGATTGAGCAGGCCGACCGCGATCGGGATCACCCGCGGCGGCTTTTGCGGCTGGCCGGGGGTGGGCGCGGTTTCCTGTTTGAAATGCAGCGTGTAGCGGCCGTCCTTCCAGTCCTCGGTGACCGACAGGCGCGGCGTGCCCGCGTCGGTATACCAGCGTTTGAACTGGGTCAGGTCGCGCCCGGTGGTATCCTCGAACACCGTCAGCCAGGCCTCGATCGTGGTCGCCTGCCCGTCGTGGCGCCTAAAATAGAGGTCGAGCGCCTTGCGGTAGTCGTCATCCCCCACCAGCCGTTTCAGCATCCCGATCACCTCGGCGCCCTTTTCATAGACTGTCGCGGTGTAGAAATTGTTGATCTCGACGTAATGATCCGGCCGGACCGGATGCGCCAGCGGCCCGCCATCCTCGCGGAACTGGCGCGCGCGCAGGGTCAGCACATCCTCGATCCGCTTCACCGCCGCCGACCGCATGTCGCCCGAGAACTGCTGGTCGCGGAACACCGTCAGCCCTTCCTTCAGGCAAAGCTGGAACCAGTCGCGGCAGGTGATGCGGTTGCCGGTCCAGTTGTGAAAATACTCGTGCGCGATGATCGCCTCGATCCGGGCGAAGTCATCATCGGTCGCGGTCTCGGGCAGCGCCAGAACGTAGCGCGAGTTGAAGATGTTCAACCCCTTGTTCTCCATCGCGCCCATGTTGAAGTCATCGACGGCGACAATGTTGAAAATGTCCAGGTCGTATTCGCGTCCGTAGCTGTCTTCATCCCATGCCATCGAGCGTTTCAGCGCACCCATGGCATAGTCACACTTCATCTCGTCGCCCGGCCGGACCCAGATGTTCAGATCGACCTGACGCCCGGACATCGTGCGGAAGAAATCCGTGTGGGCGACCAGTTCGCCCGCCACCAGCGCGAAGAGGTAGGACGGCTTCGGCCAGGGGTCGTGCCATTCGGTAAAGCCGGGGCCGGCCGCGGTGGGGTCGCCGTTCGACAAAAGCACCGGCAGATCGGATTCGATCCGCACCGAGAACGGCGCCATCACGTCGGGCCGGTCGGGGTAGAAGGTGATCTTGCGGAACCCTTCCGCCTCGCACTGGGTGCAGTACATCCCCTTCGACATGTAAAGCCCTTCCAGCGCGGTATTGGCCGCGGGCGCGATCTCCACCTCGGCCTCCCACAGGAAGGCACCCTCGGGCAACACGTCGGCGGGCACCGTCAGCCCGCGGTCATCCGGCGTCAGGTGCAGGGCGACACCATCGACCGCGGCCGAGATCAGCCGAAGCTCCTCGCCGTCCAGCCGCAGGTCGGGGCGGCCGGGGCGGGCCGGGTTCGGCACGAAGCGGATCGCCGAGAGCACGCGCGTCGCGCGGGGCGCCAGCCGGAAGGTCAGCGCGACATGCTCGATCAGATGCGAAGGGGGCGTGTAATCCGACAGGTGAACGGGCTGGGGGGTGGCGTCCTTCATCGGGGTCTCCTGTGCGGCGGTCGGCCAAGGTGTAGCCCTTCGCGGGGCGGGTGCAAGGCGGGGCTTTACCTTTCCGTGCGCCGCGCTAAACCTGTGTTCCATGAATGTTCTCGTCTGGTTCAAGCGCGATCTGCGGGTGGCGGATCACCCGGCGCTGGCCCTTGCGGCCGGTCTGGGCCCGGTCCTGCCGCTGTACATCGTCGAGCCCGACTACTGGCGCCAGCCCGACGCGGCCGCCCGCCACTGGGCGTTCATCGCGGAAAGCCTGGCCGAACTGCGCGCGGCGCTGGGGGCCCTGGGCGCGCCGCTGGTGGTGCGGGTGGGCGAGGCGGTGCCGGTGCTGGAGCGGCTGTGCCGGGCGAACGGCATCACCCGGATCGTCTCGCACGAGGAAACCGGCAACCTGTGGACCTTCGCGCGCGACCGGGCGGTGGCCGACTGGGCGCGGCGCGAGGGGGTGGAGTGGTGCGAACTGCCGCAGCAGGGCGTGACGCGGCGCCTGCCCGCACGCGCCGCGTGGGGCGGACGGCGCGCCGCCTTTCTGGCCGCCGGGCCGCTGGCCGCGCCGGCGGCGCTTGCGCCCGTGCCGGGGGTGGAGCCGGGGCCGATCCCCTCGGCCCGCGCGCTGCGGCTGGCCGAGGACCGCTGCCCGCACCGGCAGGCGGGGGGGCGCGCGCAGGGGGCGCTGTTGCTCGAGTCGTTCCTGGCGGTGCGGGGGCGCCCCTATCGGGCCGCGATGGCCTCGCCCGCCACGGGCGAGCGCGCCTGTTCGCGGCTGTCGCCGCACCTGGCCTGGGGCACGCTGTCGGGGCGCGAGGTCGCGGCGGCGGTCGAGGCGCGGGCGGCCGAACGGCCCGGCGCGGGCTGGGGCGGCAGCCTTGCCGCGTTCCAGTCGCGCCTCGTCTGGCGCGACCACTTCATGCGGACGCTGGAGGATCGGCCGGATATCGAGACCGCCTGCCTGCACCCCGCCTACGAGGGGCTGCGCCCGCGCGACGCCGACGCAACGCGGCTGGCCGCCTGGGCGGTGGGCGAAACCGGGGTTCCCTTCGTCGATGCCTGCATGCGCTACTTGCGGGCCACGGGCTGGCTGAACTTCCGCATGCGCAGCATGGTGATGTCGGTCGCGGCGCAGCACCTGTGGCTGGATTGGCGCGACGCGGGGCTGCCGCTGGCCCGGATGTTCACCGACTATGAACCCGGCATCCACTGGCAGCAGGCGCAGATGCAGGCGGGCACCACCGGGATGAACACGATCTGCATCTACAACCCGGTAAAGCAGGGGCTGGCGCAGGATCCCGGCGGCGCCTTCACCCGCCGCTGGGTGCCCGAACTGGCCGAGGTGCCCGACCTGTTCCTGCAGGAGCCCTGGCGCTGGCCGGGGGCGCAGGGTGTGCTGGGCCGGAAATATCCCGAACCGCTGGTGGACATCGTCGCCGCCGCGCGGGCGGCGCGCGCGGCGGTTCATGCCCTGCGGCAAGGCCCCGGCTTGCGTGACGAGGCTGCGCTGCCGGTGGCGCAGCTTTCCCTGCGGCAGGGCGCGCGGCCGCGCAAGCTGCGGTCAAACGTGGCCCCCGGCCAACTGAGCCTTGGCCTCTGAGGTGCAAGAAGGGCGACCGGCCGATGAGGGTCTGCGCCTGCTGCGGGCGGCCTTTCGCCTGGCGCAAAAGCAATGGCGAAGGTCCGGGCCGAGGTGCGCTTCTGTTCGGGCCAATGCCGGGCCGCGGCGAAGCGGCGTGGGCTTCGCGCCCCCGCGCCCCCGCGGGATATTTAAGGGCCGAAAATGGCGGGGGCGGCGGTATCGAGGAATTGCGCGAGGCAGGACAGCGTCGAGGCGAGGCCCTCGCGGGCGCGGAACCGTTCCATTGCGACAAGGGTGGCGGGGCTGTCGAAGCGCGAATGCATCTCGATGCGGCTGCCGGTGGCGGTGGCGCTGAACCGGGCGCGGGCGCCGAAGCAGACCTGGCCCGCTCCGTCATCGTCGATGACGTAGTCGATCCGCTCCATCGGGATCATCGCGGGGTAGCGCACGCGGTTGGCGTAGCGCGTGCCATCGGGGCCGATCATGGTGAACCGCCACAGGCCGCCGGGGCGCAGGTCGATCTCATGCGTCTGGCAGGTGAAGCCCTGCGGGCCCCACCACAGCGGCAATTGCGCCGGATCGGTCCAGGCCGCCCAGAGCCGGGGCAGCGGCGCGGCGAGGTCGCGCGCGGCCAGCAGGTCGCGCGTCACGTCGAAGGTGTCGGGGATTTCGGGCCGCGCGGTCACAGCGTCACCGCCAGCGCGTCGAGTTGATCGGCGGCAATACCCCAGCCCTGCTGGAAGCCCATCGCTTCGTGGCGTGCGGCAGTTTCGGCGTCGCGGTGGCGGGCCAGCACGGAATAGTCGGTGCCGTCGGGGTGGTCGCGCAGCGTCAGGATCGCGGTGAAACCAAGGCCGGGCACCGCCACCGGGCGGTAGTCGGACAAGAGGATGTCGGTGAACACCAGCTTTTCGCGCGGCACGACCTCGAGCAGGCTGCCGTCGTTGGGGTAGAGCGCGCCCCCGACGTTCATCAGCGTGAAGAAGCGGCCGCCCGCGCGCAGGTCAACCTCCGCCTCGGTGACGAAATGCGGCTTGGGGCAGAACCACTGTTTCAGCAACTCGGGCCGGGTCCAGCAATCCCAGACCAGCGCGCGCGGCGCCTTGAGGATGCGGTGCAGGGTCAGGTCAGTGCTCATCGGGGGCTCCTCGGGTCAGGGTGGCAAGGTGGGCTTCCAGCCGGTCGAGCCGCGCTTCCCACATCTGGCGCTGCTGGGCGAGCCAGTCGGTGGCGGGGGTAAGCTGCTGCGGCAGGGCGCGGCAGGTGCGGGTGCGCCCGGTCTTTTCGGTGGCGATCAGGCCCGCGTCTTCAAGCACCGTCAGGTGGCGCAGCACGGTGGGCAGGGCGAGGCCGGTCGGTGCCGCAAGATCGGTGACGGCGGCGGGGCCCTGCATCAGGCGTTGCAGCATGTCGCGGCGGGTCGCGTCGCCAAGCGCGTGGAACAGGGCGGAGAGGGCGGGATCATGCTTCGTCATGTGGCTAAGTATTGCCCTGCGGGGCGAGTCGGGCAAGCGAAAACTTAGCCGGTGTGCTAAATATTGATCGGTGCCCCCTCTTCGGTGGAGATGGCAGGTGCCTCGCGCAGAATTGGCCTCCTGGTTTGACCGCCTTTGTTGCCTATCGGAAACCTTTTCCCTAATGGTGTGCCGTGGCATACCGGGTGCGCGGCGCCCGCCGGGATCGGAGCAGGTGACATGACGGAACGTGTTGAAAGGCAAGGGCTTCAGGTCGATGCGCGGCTGGCCGGGTTCATCGACTCGCAGGCGTTGCCGGGCACCGGGGTCAGCGCGGCGGCGTTCTGGGGCGGGCTTTCGGCGCTGATCCACGACCTGGGGCCGAAGAACCGGGCGCTGCTGGCCCGGCGCGAGGCGCTTCAGGCCCAGATCGACGCCTGGTATATCGCGCGCCGGGGCCAGCCGCAGGATCAGGCCGCCACCCTCGGGTTCCTGCGCGAGATCGGCTATCTGGCGCCCGAGGGGCCGGATTTCACCATCGACACCGCCAATACAGATCCGGAGATCGCCACTATCCCCGGCCCGCAACTGGTCGTGCCGGTGATGAACGCGCGCTATGCGCTGAATGCGGCGAATGCGCGCTGGGGCTCGCTTTACGATGCGCTCTACGGCACCGATGCGATGGGCGATCTGCCGACGGGCGCGGGCTTCGACCCAGCGCGGGGCGCGCGGGTGGTTGGCTGGGGCCGGGCATTTCTGGATGACGTGGTGCCGCTGGCTTCGGGCAGCCATGCCGACGTGACGAGTTATCGCGTCGAGTGGGGCGCGCTGGTTCCGGCGCTGAACGACCCTTCGTGGTTCGTGGGCTATGCCGGCCGCCCCGAGGCGCCGACCGCCATCGTGCTGCGGCAGAACCACCTGCACATCATCCTCGACATCAATGACGCCAGCCCGATCGGCCGCACCGACCGCGCCCAGGTCGCCGACATCCGGCTGGAGGCCGCGGTGTCCTCGATCATGGATTGCGAGGATTCCGTTGCCGCCGTCGATGGCGAGGACAAGGTGGTGGCCTATGCCAACTGGCTGGGCCTGATGACGGGCGAGCTGTCCGAGAGCCTGAGCAAGCACGGCCGCATGATCCTGCGCGAGTTGGCGCCCGACCTGACCTTTACCGCCGCCGCCGGGGGCCGCCTGACGCTGAAGGGCCGCGCGCTGATGCTGGTGCGCAACGTCGGCCACCTGATGACCACGCCCGCCATCCTCGACCGTGACGGGCTGGAGGCGGGCGAGGGGCTGATGGATGCGTTCTGCACCACGCTCTGCGCGATCCACGACCTGCGCAAGACCGACGGCCCGCGCAATTCCGTCACCGGGTCGGTCTATGTCGTGAAGCCGAAGATGCACGGGCCGGAAGAGGTCGCCTTCGCCGACGAGATCTTCACCCGCGTCGAGGCGGCTTTGGGTCTGCCGCAGTATACCGTGAAGCTGGGCATCATGGACGAGGAACGCCGCACCAGCGCGAACCTGAAGGAATGCATCCGGGCGGCGCGGCACCGCGTCGCCTTCATCAACACCGGTTTCCTTGACCGCACCGGCGACGAGATCCACACCTCGATGGAAGCCGGGCCGATGGTGCGCAAGGGCGACATGAAGGCCAGCGTCTGGATCAGCGCCTACGAGGATCGCAACGTCGATATCGGCCTGGCCTGCGGGCTGTCGGGTCGCGCGCAGATCGGCAAGGGGATGTGGGCGATGCCCGACCTGATGGCCGACATGCTGCGCCAGAAGATCGGCCACCCGATGGCGGGGGCAACTACGGCCTGGGTGCCCTCGCCCACCGCCGCCACGCTGCATGCGACGCATTACCACCGGGTGGACGTGTTCGCCCGGCAGGCCGAGATCGCGAAAAGGGGGCCGCGCGGGCGGCTGGAAGACCTGCTGATGGTGCCGGTCGCCGCAGGCGTCAACTGGTCCGCCGCCGAGGTGCAGGCCGAGGTCGAGAACAACGCGCAGGGCATTCTGGGCTATGTCGTGCGCTGGGTCGATCAGGGCGTCGGCTGCTCCAAGGTGCCCGACATTCACGACGTCGGCCTGATGGAGGACCGCGCGACCTGCCGCATCTCGTCGCAGGCGCTGGCGAACTGGCTGCACCACGGCGTGGTGAGCGCGGCGCAGGTGATGGCCGCGATGCGGAAGATGGCCGCCGTGGTCGACCGTCAGAACGCGGGCGATGCCGCCTACACGCCGATGGCGCCGGATTTCGACGGCCCGGCCTTCCTTGCCGCCTGCGATCTGGTATTCCGGGGCCGCACCCAGCCGTCAGGCTATACCGAACCGGTGCTGCACGCCCGCCGCCTGCAACTGAAGGCCAACCGCACCCCGCAAGTCACCGCCAATTGAGGGCACAAGCATGATCCCGATCAAGAAAGCCCGCACCATCATCAAGACCGCGTTCGCCAAGGGCGCCGAGGCGGGGATGAAGCCGCTGTCGGTCGTCGTGCTCGACGCGGGCGGCCATGTCATCGCCTTCGAGCGGTCGGATGGCGCCAGCCCCGGCCGTTTCGACATCGCGCGCGGCAAGGCCTATGGCTGCGTCATGCTGGGCCTGGGCGGCAAGGCGATCCACGGCCGCAGCCAGACCACGCCCGCCTTCATCGACGCGATGAACGGGCTTTACGGCGGCCGGTTCGTGCCGGTGCCGGGGGGCGTGCTGGTGCGAGACGCGCGCGGCACCGTCATCGGCGCCGTCGGTGTCACCGGCGACACCTCCGACAACGACGCGGTGGCCGCCTGCGCGGGCATCGAGGCGGCGGGCTTCACCCCCGAAGCCTGAGGGGGGCCGCGCAAAGAGGCACGGCGGCGCTGCCGGGCGCGTTGTCCGGCGCGGCCGGATGGGGTATGATCATCGCACGTTGAGCGTCGATCATTTTCATGTCCTTTCAAGGTGCGCCATGCCCGCCATCAATTACACCGTTCCCGGCCTCATCGTGCCGGTCATCCAGCCCTCCAGCATGAGCTGCTGGGCCGCCATGTTCACGATGATGTATTCGTGGCGCAACCAGGTCTCGATCCCGATCGCCACGGCGGTGGCCACGCTGGGGCCCGAGTATGCGAAGTGCTTCAAGGACAACACCGGCCTGCCGATCGAAGCCAACCGCGCGCTGGCCGAGACGGCGGGCATGACCGCCGAGCCGCTGATGAACCCCTCGATCGAGGGCTGGACGGCGCTGTTGCAGCGCAACGGCCTGCTCTGGACCAGCTACGGGTGGCAGGCGCGCGGCCCCGACGGGCTGACGGTGACGCGCGAGGGGCGCCACATCATCATCTTCTACGGCATCGAGGGCGACGGCACCGGCGCGGGCACCAACATCAAGTACATCGACCCCTCGGACGGGCTGTCGCACACGATGACGGTGGACCAGATGGTGCAGGGCCACGAGACCGGCTTCACGCTGCGCCCGTTGACCGACCAGCAGTTGCAGCAATTCTCGCAGATCATGCACTACTGATCGCGCCAGCAGCGCAAAACCGCACAATTTTGCGACACCTGCCCCCACGAACAGCGATTGTGCGCGATTGCCCCCTCGACCCACGCCGCGGCCGCGCCTATCTTTTTTGCCAAAGAGGCGGGGTAACAACCATGACGCGGCCCGTGGTCGGCATCATCGGCAACATGACCATGCTCAACGAGACCTACCGCGTTCACGCCGGAGGTCTGATGAACAGCCACGCGGTGGCCGAGGTGGCCGAGTGTCTGCCGCTGATCGTCCCGGCCGATCCGCATTTCGTCACGGTCGACGAGTTGATGGACCGGTGCGACGGGTTCCTGCTGACCGGCGGGCGCCCCAACGTGCACCCCTCGGAATACGGCGAAGAGGAAACCGAGGCGCACGGCACCTTCGACCGCTGCCGCGACGCCATCACCCTGCCGCTGATCCGCGCCTGCGTCGAGCGTGGCCAGCCCTTCCTCGGCGTCTGCCGCGGCTTTCAGGAGGTGAACGTGGCGATGGGCGGCACGCTCTGGCCCGAGATCCGCGACCTGCCGGGGCGAATGAACCACCGGATGCCGCCCGACGGCACGCTGGACGAGAAATTCGCGCTGCGCCACATGGTCAGCTTCACCCCCGGCGGGGTCTTCGCCCGGCTGCTGGGGGCCGATGCGGTGATGACGAACTCGCTGCACGGCCAGGGGATCAAGACGCCGGGCAGCCGCATCGTGATCGACGGCACCGCCCCCGACGGCACGCCCGAGGCGATCTATGTGAAGGACGCGCCCGGCTTCACCCTGTCGGTGCAGTGGCACCCGGAGTATAACGCAGCCGCCGATCCGGTCTCGCGCCTGCTGTTCCACGCCTTTGGCGAGGCCGTGCGCGCCTGGGCCGCGCGTGGCCTGGCCGCGCCGGCGCGGCTGCGTGCCTGACACTCCGGTTGATCTGACGCAAGGCGCCGGTGCCGGTTCCGGGCAACGATGCCCGGCAGAAGGGATACCGCCATGCGCATCGCCATCATCTACGCCAGCACCGACGGCCAGACGCGCAAGATCGCGCGTTTTGCCGCCGACCGCCTGACGGACGGCGGCCACAGCGTCGAATTGCTGCCCGCCGCCGAAGCTGCCGACGTCGACCTTGCCCGCTTCGACGCCGCGATCCTTGCCGGGTCGGTGCACATGGGCGGGTTTCAGCCCGCGCTGGTTGCCGTCGCCCAGGCGCAGGCTGCGGCGCTGGCGCGGATCCGGACGCTGTTCCTGCCGGTGTCGCTGTCGGCCGCGGGGACTGACGCGAAGGACTGGCAGGGCCTGCGCGAGATCGTGGCCAGGTTTGCGGCCGACACCGGCTGGACGCCCGGCCGCACCGAACACGTCGCGGGCGCCTTCCGGTTCACCCAGTATGATTTCTTCCGGTCCTGGGCGATGCGCTGGATCGCGGCGCAGAAGGGCGAGACGGTCGATCCCCACGCCGACAAGGAATACACCGACTGGGCGGCCCTGTCCGCGCTGCTGGCGGACTGGGCGGCCTGAGCGCGCCTGCCACCGTGGCGACGGGGGGCTGTCTGCCCCCCAGCCCGCCCACAAGGCGGGCGTTCTTCGCTGGAAATCCTCCAGTGGAGGATTTCCGAACGCTCATCACCCCCCGAGATTATTTCCGCCAAGAAGAATGGGCAGAAGCGTCAGGTGACGCGGGCGCGCACCTTGTACTCCGGCTGGTCCCAGAGCGCGCCGCCCATCACCTCGGCCAGGATCGCCACGGCGCCATCCACCTCGGCCTCGCCGATGTAAAGCGGCGTGAAACCGAAGCGCAGGATGTTGGGCGCGCGGAAGTCGCCGATCACGCCGCGCGCGATCAGCGCCTGCATGATCGCGTAGCCCTCGGGGTGGCGGAAGCTGACCTGAGAGCCGCGCGCCGCAGGGTCGCGCGGGCTGGCCAGTGTCAGGCCGGGGCAACTGGCCTCGACCCGCGCGATGAAACGTTCGGTCAGCTCGATGGAGCGGGCGCGCACCTCGGCCATGTCGGCCAGATCCCAGATGTCCATCGCCGCCTCGAGTGCGGCGAGTTGCAGGATCGGCGGGGTGCCGACGCGCATCCGCTCGATCCCGCGGCCGGGGCGGTAGGCAAGGTCGAAGGCGAAGGGGGCCGCGTGGCCGAGCCAGCCGGACAGGGCGGGCCGCGCCACCTCGGCATGGCGGGGGGCGACGTAGATGAAGGCCGGGCCGCCAGGGCCCGCGTTCAGGTATTTGTAGGTGCAGCCCACCGCGAAATCGGCGCCGCACCCGGCCAGGTCCACCGGCAGCGCGCCCGCCGAATGCGCCAGATCCCAGACCGTGAGCGCGCCCACCGCATGGGCCTTTGCCGTAAGCCGCGCCATGTCGTGCTTGCGGCCGGTGCGATAGTCGATCTCGGTGATCATCGTGACCGCGACCGTTTCGTCGATCGCCGCCTCCACCTCCTCGGGCGCCACCGTCTTGAGCGCATAGCCCTGGCCCAGCGTGCGCACCAACCCGTCGGCCATGTAGAGGTCGGAGGGGAAGTTGCCGGTGTCCGACAGGATCACCCGGCGGGCGGGGTTCATCTCCAGCGCCGAGGCGAGCGCCTGGTAGACCTTGATCGACAGCGTGTCGCCCAGCACCACCGTGCCCGGCTCCGCCCCGATCAACCGCCCGATGCGCAAGCCCAGCCGCGACGGCAGTTCCATCCAGCCGGCCTTGTTCCAGCCGGTGATCAGCATCTCGCCCCATTCGGCTTCGATGGTGCGGGCCACCCGCGCGGCGGCCGCCTTCGGCAGCGGCCCCAGCGAGTTGCCGTCGAGGTAGATCATCCCCTCGGGCAGGTGGAACAGGATTTTGGTCGCGGCGAAATCGGTCATCGATGGGCCTCCCTTGCCGGGTCACAAAGGCCAGCGGCCCGGTCAATGTCAAGCCTGCGCCCGGTTTCTTCCTGGCGCAAATACTCCCGCCGGAGGCGCGCCGCACGGACGCGGCGCCCGGCCCAACGGGGCGAAGGCGCGGGCGGAGCCCGGGTCCGACGCCCGGCGGGAGAGCCCGTTCAGGCCTGTCCGCCAGTGATCTCGATCGCCTGGCCGTTCACGCTTTCCGAGCCCGGCTCGCACAGCCACAGCGCCGCCGCCGCCACCTCCGCCGGCGCGATCAGGCGGCCGTGGCGGTTCGCGCTGATCATCATGTCGCGCGCCTCGTCGGGGCTGATCCCGGCGCGCTCGGCGATCGACTCGCTGTTGCGCAGCACGATGTCGGTGTCGGTGTAGCCGGGGCAGAGCGCGTTGAAGGTGATGCCGGTGCCAAGGTAGTCCTCCGACAGCGCGCGGATCAACCCGATCACGCCGTGCTTGGAGGCGGTATAGGCGGGCGCGCCTTTCAGCCCGCGCAACCCGGCCACCGATGACACGGCGATCACCCGGCCCCAGCCTTCGGCGCGCATGCCCTGCAGGCAGTCGCGGATCGTCAGGAATGCGCCGTCGAGGTTGGTCGCCATGATCCGGCGCCAGAAGCTCAGTTCGGTCTTGTGCAGCGCGCGGCCCTCGGCGATGCCTGCGTTCGCGACGCAGATGGTGATCGGCCCCAGTTTGCGCGTCGCCTGCTGGATCGCGTTGGTGATCGAGGCTTCCACCGTCACATCCATCATCACCGGGTTCAGGCCGTGGATATCGCCCGCCTGTTCCAGCACATTGTCGCGCCGCCCGGTGATCGTCACCTGCGCGCCCGCGCGCGCCAACGCCTGCGCGATGGCCAGACCGATGCCCGTTCCGCCGCCGGTCACCAGCGCGTGCCTGCCGTCAAGGCTCATGGTCCGCATCCCTCCCGACCCATGACCGCGACGTTAGCCGTTTGTTCCGGCACGTCAACGTCTTCTGGTCATGGTCAGGGGTGCCAGCCATCGGTCAGCGTGGTCAGGAATGCGGTGATGTCGGCTACTTCCGCCTCGCTCAGCGCGGGGGCATCACCCGCGTGCCGGTCGAGCGGCGCGTCGATCCGGTCGATATTGCCCCGGAACGCGGGCGGCAGGTCGTTGTAGGCCGCGACCGTGCCATCGGCGGCGCTGGGGTAGATGCGCGCGGGGGCGGTGTCGCGCAGGGTGTAGAAGCGCACCGCGTCGGCCAGATGGGTGTAGACCCCGTTGTGGAAGAACACATGCCGGGTCGCCACGTTGCGCAGCGTCGGCGTCTTGAACAGGCCGCAGCCGGTGGCCGCGGGCACATCCGTGCGCAAGGGGCCACAGAGGCCGAGGTCGTGATAGGCCGGATCGGCATTGGCCGGAATGCCCGGGCTGCGCGGCACGGCGAGCGCCTCGAACTCGAAATCGGTGAACAGCGGCGGCTTGCCGTCGGCCGAGGGCTTGTCGAGGTGGCAGGCGGCGCAATTGCCCTTGGTCGGCGCGTCGAACAGCGTCAGGCCGCGCGCCTCGGCGGCGGTCAGCGTGGCCTTGCCCGCCAGATAGGCGTCGTATTTGCTTGAATACGGGTGGAACGAGACATCCTCGACCTCGAAGCGGGCGATGGTATAGGCAGCCTCGTCCGCCGTCATTTTCGGGTCTTTCAGCACCTGCGCGCCGAACAGCCGCCCCAGCCGGTCGCCATAGCTGGCGACGATCCTGGCGGCGAGCGCGGGCAGATCGCCATTCGCCATCTCGAACGGCGACAAGAGCGGCCCCAGCGCCTGTTCCTGCAGGGTATCGGCGCGCCCGTCCCAGAACATGCCGCCGCGCGCCACCTGCGCGGCCGAGGTGTCGCCCGCCTTGGGCGCGGTCACCTTCATCGCCACCACGAGCTTGCCGATGGCATTGCCCGCGTCGAGTTCGGAAATGTCGCTGGTCTCGGCCACCGCGATCGGCGCGGCCTCGGCGGCCTCGCCGGTGGCATCGGCGGGGCCGATGGAAAAGGGTGGCGAGGTCGCCTTGTAGGTCAGGGTCGGCACGGCGCGAACGCCAGGCTGATCCATCCCCGGCCCGCCGACTTGCACGGCAAGCTCGTTGGACGGCGCGTAATGGTTCGCCGGGTCGTGGCAGAAAGCGCAGGACATCACGCCCGAGCCCGACAGCGCCGGGTCGAAGAACATTGCGCGGCCCAGTTCGGCCACCGCGCTGAGCGGCGGCGCGGCATCGGCGAGGCCACCAACAGGCGCCGCCGCCGCGAGCGCGAGACCCGCGACGGCGGCAGACAGGCGGCGGCGCGCCAGGGGCAGGCCGCCGCGCATCATCACTTTGCCGCCCCGGTGGCGGGATCGAGGGTCAGCATCGCGGTCTGCGGATGGGCCCAGTCGAACATGCCGTTGATCGACCCGGCGATCGCGTCGAACGAGCCCTGGCCAAGGCGCTGCCCGCCCATCCAGTTGTCCTCGATGAAGCGCATCACGCTGGTCTGGTCGGTGACGGTATGGTCGACGTAGTTCGCCCGCGCGTAGGGCGAGACCACCAGGAACGGCATCCGCGTGCCATAGCCGCAGCGGCCCTGCACCGGCTGGCCGAAGACCCCCGGCAGCGGCGTGCCGGTGCCGCAACTGTCGCCGGTCAGCACGTCGTAGCCCTTCACCGGCAGGTTCGACGGGTTCACCACCGCATGGGAGTGGTCGTACCAGCCATCCGAGTCGTCATAGGCGATGACGATCGCGGTGTCCTTCCAGAACGGCGAGGCTTGCAGCGCGTTCACCGCCTGCACGACGAATTCCTGTTCGTCCAGCGGGTCGGAATAGCCCGCGTGGCCGTCCTGATAGGCGGCGGCCTTCAGATAGCTGACGGCGGGCAGGTTGCCCGCGGCCAGCGCGGCGTAGAAGTCGGTCATGTCGTACTGGTGGTTCGCGCCGCCGTCGCTCGCGGTGCCGATCACAGCCACCGAGGCGGGCCGGGTGTGGGTCGGGTTCGCGGTCGAGGGGTAGTACTGGAACGGCTGGTGATGCGGAATGTAGTCGCCCGATTTGACGTTGATCAGCGCCGAGGTCGTGGTGCGGCCGCAGCCGGTCGTGCCGTCGGCGTTGGTCGCGGTCAGATCGAAGCCGCCCTCGAAGAAGCCCCAGGTGATGCCCCTGTCGTTTAGCATGTCGCCGATGTTGCGCCCGATCATCAGCGCGGTGGGATACTTCGGGTTCGAGCACAGGTCTCCGGTGGGGTCGAGGTCCGAGATCATCGTCCAGTTGCCGTTGCCATCCGGCACCACGCGGCCACCATCGTAGGTGCCGTCCTTCTCCAGCGCGTAGCCGGGCGGCAGCGCCATGCCGTTGGTCTGACCCGAAATCAGGTTGATCGCGCCCGGCGTCGAGGGGCCGAAGGTGGTCGTGAAATTCGCATCGCTCATCGCGTAGGCCTGCGCGTAGGCCCAGAGCGCGGTGACGGTGTTGCCGTCATAGTAGCCCATCACCTGGCCCTTGGTGCCGAAGGCGCCCGCGCTATCCTTGGTGCCCTTGCCGGTCATCTTCGGGAACAGGTCCATCCTGAAGCCGTCATAGGCGGCCTGCTCGGCGGTATAGCCGTGGTTCTGGTCGGCGGTCCCGACCTGCGTGCGGTCCAGCCGGAACGGCCCGGAGGCATCTGCGCCGTTGTTGGCGCCCGCGTTGGGATTGGTGTCCAACAGCCCGGCATGGGCCAGCGTGTCGATGTCTGCGGGCGTATTGGCGGCGGCGGTGAAGGCAGGCTCGCCCGCCGGGTTCGCGGCCTTGGGGTAGGTCGCGAAGTAATGGTCGAACGAGACGTTTTCCTGAAAGATCACCACGAGATGCCTGATCGGCGTGGCGGTATTGGCGGCGGTATCGGCCTGGGCCTGCAGGGCAAGCAGCGCAAGAACGCTGCAAGCCGCCAGCGGGGCGCGGAAAGCGGTTCGCATCATGGGGACTCCTTCGGAATTGGCGTTGGCGCCGGGACGGACGTGCCAAAGGAGTGTGACAGGCCGGTGAAATCGGCCACGCACGATTGTGTGAGGCCACCCGGCGCCCCGCCTCAGGGGTCCTGTTCCACCGGGTGTTTCACCACTGGGATTGGGATCGGGGCCGCATCCGGCGCGGGCGTGTCGTCCAGCGCCCCGGCGACCGCTTGCGGCTGGCCCAGATCGTAGCTGACCAGCCCCAGTTGGCGCGCCGCGGCGAGCGACAGAATCTCGCTGTCCAACCCCTGCGAGGCCTGATAGCGCCGCAGCGCCGCCCGCGTCGGCGCATCCATCACGCCGGTCAGCGGCCCGTGGTAATAGCCCCGCGCCAGCAGCGCGCGTTGCAGCGTGCCAGTGAATTCGGGCGTCATGTCCTCGGGGCAGGGGCTGCGGAACCAGACCTGCTGGCGGTCCTGCACGATCTTCTGCCGCGTCACCGTCTGGTACACCGCCGGGGTTGCCGGATGGCCTGCCGTCGCCGGTTGTCCCGGCGTGACCAGATCATGTTCGGTATCCGTCTCGAACACCGCGGGCGTCACCGCATCGGCCCAGCACGCGCCCGGTTTTGACGCGGGCGGGGTTTTCGCGTTCGAGTGGATCAGTTCGCCCGCCAGCGAGGCGGGGCCGGGCGGGCCCGAGGTCATCAGCGGGTCGCCGGGTGCGGCGGCCTCGCAGCCAGCCAGCGCCAGCGCCAAGCCGAGGGGAACAAGAAGGCGGATCATGCGGCGCGGAACTCCTGCCCGGTTTGCGGCACGTTAGCGGGTTGTGCCGGTTCGCGAAAGGGTCACGGCTGGTCGCCTGCGCGGGTGCCGTCGGGGCGGAAGCCGGGGCGCAACAGTTCGTCCAGCAGATGCGACATATCCTCGATCTCTTCGGCCACCACATGCACCACGCCCGCCTCGCGCTGCAGCCGCCCGGTGACGCGCAGAAGGCGCCCGGCGATCACCGCGCGGCGAAAGCGTTCGAACACCCTGGCCCAGACCACGATGTTGCAAACGCCCGTCTCATCCTCCAGCGTGACGAAGATCACGCCCTTGGCGGTGCCGGGACGCTGGCGCACCAGCACCAGCCCGGCCACGGCGACCCGCGCGCCTGCCGGCGGCTCGTCCAGCCGCGCGGCGGGCAGACAGGAAGGGGGGCGCGGCCAGCGGCCGGGCGGGGGCGAGCGATCGGCGAACATGCGAACGAATGTAGAACATGCGCCCCCGTCGGGCAAGGCTCAGGTCCGCTTTCCGGTCGCGTGCCGGACGTTGAAGGCTTCGGCCGTGTTGCCGTGCGGGTAGGTCACATCGGGCACCGGCACGTCCAGATGCGCACAGAGTGGCGCCCAGCCATCGCCCAGGCGATGTACCAGGAGCCGCCCCGGCGGCACCTCGGCCAGCACGGCCTCGACATTCGCGCGGTAGAGCGCAAGCGCGTGTTCGCGTTCACCCATGCGGCCGTCGAACACCTGCCTCTCGATCAGCGCCTTTCCAACTGAAGCCAGATCGTCGCTGCTGCTCAGTCCCTTCAGGATCGTGCGGGAAAAGCTCTCCCACCAGCTTTCGGCGCTGCGCCAGGTCAGGATGACCCTTGCCTCGGGGTAAACCCCGATCAGTTCGCGCCAATAGGCGGCCGAAGGCCAGTCCACGCAGGCGACATACCCCTCGAACAGGCTCTCCCAATCTTTCGGCCCACCTGCCACCATTTCCCGCCAGCGCTGCTTCTGCACCGGGTTGTCGATCACTTCATACATGTGGTGACAGGGCCCGAAGCCGAGGATCGTCAGCGCCTCGCGCATCGAATCCGTCCCGGTTCGCCCGAATCCCGTCCCGATCACCTTAAGCACCATGCCAGCCTCCCCGCTGTTTCCGGCATGCTGCGCCGCCCGGTCCGCAAACGCAACAGAGGGGTGGAAGGCCCCCCGAAGCTGCGCTAGATAGCCCGGGACACGCGGTTTCCGGGGACGAAGAATGGCCAAGATCACCTATGTCGAATTCGGCGGCAAAGAGCATGTCGTGGACGTCCCGAACGGCCTGACCGTGATGGAAGGTGCGCGCGACAACGGCATCCCGGGGATCGAGGCCGACTGCGGCGGCGCCTGCGCCTGCTCCACCTGTCACGTCTATGTCGATCCGTCCTGGGTCGGGAAACTGCCCAAGAAGGACGCGATGGAAGAGGACATGCTCGATTTCGCCTGGAACCCCGACCCGGTCCGCTCCCGCCTGACCTGCCAGATCAAGGTCTCGGCCGCGCTCGACGGGCTGAAGGTCTTCATGCCCGAAAAGCAGATCTGACGGCGCGGGCAGTTTACCCGGTGCCGGTCCCGAAAACGTAGGGCCAGAACACCAAGACCCCGACGCAGGCCGCACCGACCGCGCAGATCAGCACGGCCGCCGCCGCCACATCCTTGGCGTCGCGGGCCAGCGCATTCCACTCCGGGCTCGCCAGATCGACGAGGCGTTCCAGCGCGGTGTTCATGGCTTCGGCAGACAGAACGAGCGCGATGGCGAAGATCAGGATGATCCAGTCGCCGGCGCGCACCGGCAGATAGGCCGCCACGCCGATCACCAGAACCGCGACGCAGAGGTGGATCACCGCATTCGGCTGCCGGACGAGAACCCCCAGCCCGCGCGCAGCGTGCCTGAAGGAGGCGGTTCTGGCCCGAAGGGATCCCATGCCGCAGTCAGAAATGCTGCGTATAGGTGATGGCCGCGCCCCCGGGTGCGGGGCCGACGTTTAGCTGCGAATTCTGCGACGTGGTGAAATACTGCGCCAGCCCCCAGCCAAGCGCCGCACCGGCGATCACGTCCCGCGCGTAATGCTTCCTGGCCTTCACCCGAGCGATCCCGGTCAGCGCCGCCGCCCCATAGGCCCAAGGCACAAACTGCGGGTACTCGTCGCCGTACCGGATCGAGAAATAGGTCGCCGCAGCGAAGGCGACCGCCGCGTGTGCGGAGGGAAATCCATCGTTGCCCGAACCGTCGGGCCGACGCTCGTGCACGGTGGCCTTGAGCGCCTCGGCGGCCAGGAAGGTCGAACCGAACGTGAACAGAAGCTGCTTGCCGCCAGTGGCATCGGACCGCGCAACCGTCGTCCCCGCCGCCAGCGCGCCGAGGCCGAGCACAAGGACCGTGGAGCCCTTGTCCCAAAGCTTGGTATCCGCTCGGGCCGGAACGGGCGCCAGACCGTTTGCGGAGATTGCGAAAACCAGACCTGCACTGGCCAGTGAAACGCGCCTCATTCCAAATCTCCTTCACCTTGCGGCCCGGGTCGCCCTCCGCTCAGGGCCTCAAATCACGGCGGCGCGTCTGTCCTCGCACCAAAACGGACAGGGATTTCACGCAATCCCCGATTTTTGCAGTTCCGACGCCACAGTAGCGGCGTGTTTCCGAAACGGATAGCCGAAACAGTCGCGGATCGTCGCGCGACCTGCACGCGCGTCAGAGCGCGCGCCAGCCGATGTCGCGGCGGCAGAAGCCCTCGGACCAGTCGATCGCGTTGACCATCGCGTAGGCCCGGTCACGCGCCTCGCGCAGCGTCGCGCCGCGGGCGGTGACATCCAGCACCCGGCCGCCATTCGCCACCAGCACGCCATCCCGCGCCGCCGTTCCGGCATGGAACACCATGTGGAAGCTGTCCTCGGGCAGCGCGTCAAGGCCGCGGATCACGCTGCCCCTGGCATAGGCACCCGGATAGCCCTTTGCCGCCATCACCACACTCAGCGCATGGTCGTCGGCCCAGTTCACCCGGGCTTCGGCCAGCCGCCCCTCGGCGCAGGCCAGCAACAGGTCGAGCGCCTGCGCCCCCAGGCGCATCATCAGCACCTGGCATTCCGGATCGCCGAAGCGGACGTTGTATTCCACCAGCCGGGCGCGGCCGTGCTCGATCATCAGCCCGGCATAAAGCACGCCCCGGTAGGGCGTTCCGCGCCGCGCCATCTCGGCCACCGTGGGGCGGATGATCTCGGCCAGCACCTGGTCGACGATGGCATCGGTCAGCACCGGCGCCGGGGAATAGGCACCCATGCCGCCGGTGTTCGGCCCGGTGTCACCGTCGCCGACCCGCTTGTGGTCCTGCGCGGTGCCGACCGGCAGCGCCGTCTCGCCGTCGCAGAGCACGAAGAAGCTCGCCTCCTCGCCCGCCATGAAGGCCTCGATCACCACCTCGGCCCCGGCCGCGCCCAGCGACCCGCCGAACATGTCCTCCACCGCCGCCACCGCCTCGTCCACCGTCAGCGCCACGACGACGCCCTTGCCGGCCGCCAGTCCATCCGCCTTCACCACGATCGGCGCGCCCTGCGCCCGGATATGCTCCACCGCCGCGGCGGCTTCGGTGAACCGCGCCCAGGCCGCCGTCGGCGCCCCGCAGGCATCGCAAACCTCCTTGGTGAAGGTCTTCGACGCCTCCAGCCGCGCCGCCGCCGCCGAGGGCCCGAAGGCCAGGATGCCCGCCGCCGCCAGCGCGTCCGACACCCCCGCCGCCAGCGGCGCCTCGGGCCCGATCACCACGAAGTCGATCGCGTTCTCGGCGGCGAAGGCAACCACCGCGGCACCATCGAGCACGTCAAGGTCGGCGCATTCCGCCGCCGCCGCGATCCCGGCATTGCCCGGTGCCACGATCAGCCGGTCGCACTTGGGGTTCTGCGAAATGGCCCAGGCCAGCGCATGTTCGCGCCCGCCGCCGCCCAGCACCAGGATGTTCATGCCCCGTCCCCTTCCGCTTGCCTGCCGCGCGTTCTAAGGTCAGCGCGACCGGATCACAAGCGAGCCGCCATGTCCGACCTGATCGACATTGATGCCCCCGGCAACGCGCCCGAATTCACCGTGTCCGAGCTGTCGGGCGCGATCAAGCGCACGCTGGAGGGCGAATTCGCCCATGTCCGTGTGCGCGGCGAGGTCGGCCGGGTCTCGCGCCCCGCCTCGGGGCATTTCTACTTCGACCTCAAGGACGACCGCAGCGTGATCGCCGCGATTTCGTGGAAAGGCCAGGCCGCCCGCCTCACCGCGAAGCCCGAGGAGGGGATGGAGGTCATTGCCATCGGCCGCCTGACCACCTTCCCCGGCCAGTCGAAATACCAGTTGATCGTCGACGACCTGATCCCCGCCGGGGCCGGCGCCCTGATGGCGATGCTGGAGAAACGCAAGGCCATGCTGGCGGCCGAGGGGTTGTTCGACACCGCCCGCAAGGCGATGATCCCCTACCTGCCCGACGTGATCGGCGTCATCACCTCGCCCTCGGGCGCGGTGATCCGCGACATCCTGCACCGTCTGCGCGACCGCTTCCCGCGCCATGTGCTGATCTGGCCGGTGGCGGTGCAGGGCGCCGCCTGCGCGCCCGAGGTCGCCGCCGCCATCGCCGGGTTCAACGCCATCGCCCCCGGCGGCCCGATCCCGCGCCCCGACCTGCTGATTGTCGCGCGCGGCGGCGGCAGCCTCGAAGACCTCTGGGGCTTCAACGAGGAAATCGTCGTCCGCGCCGCCGCCGCATCGGCCATCCCCCTCATCTCCGCCGTCGGGCATGAGACCGACACGACGCTGATCGACTATGCCGCCGACCTGCGCGCCCCCACCCCCACCGCGGCCGCCGAACTGGCCGTTCCGGTCCGCCTCGAACTGATCGCCGCACTCGACGCCTTCGCCGCCCGCCAGAGCCACGCGCTGAGCGAGGGCCTGTCCCGCCGCAGCCAGCGCCTGCGCGACCTCGCCCGCGCGCTGCCGCGCCTCGATGCGCTCACTGCCTCGCCCGGCCAGCGCCTCGACCTGCTGTCCGAACGCCTGCCGAACGCGCTGGCCCAGACCGCGGCCCGCAAGCGCACCGCCTTTGCGCAAACGGCCGCCCATATCCGCCCGCGCCTGCTTGCCGACCTCGCCGCCCGCCTGCGCGAACGCCTGACCGCCCGTGCCGACCGCCTGGGCCCCGCGCTCGCGCGCCCGGTCCAACAGGCGCGCCGCGATCTTGACCGCCTCGGGCTGCGCCTCCAGCCCGCCACGCCCGCCCGCGATGCTGCCCGCGCCCGCGCCGACCTCGACCGGCTCAGCCTGCGCCTGACCCGTGCCGCCGCCGCGCAGACCGAAGGCTGGCGCACCCGCCTCGACGCGCTCGACCGCATGCGCCAGACGCTGGGCTATACCGAAACCCTGAAACGCGGGTTCGCCGTGGTCCGTGCCGAAGGCACCGTCGTCACCACCAAAGCCGCCGCCGAAACCGCCGCGAGCCTGGAAATCGAGTTCCAGGACGGCCGCCTCACCCTCGGCGCCCGCCCGGCCCGCAAACCCAAGGGCGAGCCGCCGACGCAGGGCAGCCTGTTCTAATTCTTCCGTTCGGAAGTATCCTCGGGGGGTGTGGGGGGCAGACAGCCCCCCACCGCCAGCCCCGGATGTGCCCTCAGCCGATCCGCTTGCCGGTAGCCCCATCGAACAGGTGCAGCGCCCCCGGCTCCGGCGCGAGCCACAGCAGCCCGCCGACCTCACCACCGGGGGGCAGGGCGCAGACGAAGCTCTGCCCCTCCACCCGGCCATGCACCAGCCGCTGGGCGCCCAGCTCTTCCAGATAGGCGACCTTCAGCGGGATTGCCCCCGCGGTTCCGGCGGGCACCACACGCAGATCCTCGGGCCGCAGGCCCAGCGTCAGCTTGCCGTGGGCGCTCACCCCCTCGGGCAGCGCCACCACCGCCGCGCCGATCCGGGCCATCCCGCCGCTCGCCTCTGCCGCCAGCAGGTTCATCGCGGGCGCGCCGATGAAGGCCGCGACGAAGGCCGAGGCGGGGCGGCGGTAGACCTCCAGCGGGGTGCCGACCTGCTCGATCCGGCCGACGTTCAGCACCACGAGCCGATGCGCCAGCGTCATCGCCTCCAACTGATCATGCGTGACATAGATCGAGGTCGTGCCCAGCCGCGCCTGCAACTGCTTGATCTCGCCACGCATCTGCACCCGCAGCTTGGCGTCGAGGTTCGACAGCGGCTCGTCGAACAGGAACACCGCCGGTTCGCGCACGATGGCGCGGCCCATCGCCACCCGCTGGCGCTGCCCGCCCGACAGCGCCTTGGGCTTGCGGTCGAGGTAGGGCCCGATTTCCAGAATCGCCGCCGCCTCGGCCACCCGCCGTGCGATGTCGTCGCGCCCCATGCCGCGGTTCTTCAAGCCATAGGCAAGGTTCTGGCGCACCGACATGTGGGGGTAAAGCGCATAGTTCTGGAACACCATCGCGATGTCGCGCTCGGCGGGTTCGACCTCGTTCACCACGCGGCCGCCGATCCGGACGGTGCCGTGGCTGATCCCCTCCAGCCCCGCGATCATGCGCAGCAAGGTGGACTTGCCGCAGCCCGACGGCCCGACCAGCACCAGCAATTCGCCATCCGCGATGGCCAGGTCGATGGCGTGCACGGCGGCGACATTGCCCGCATAGGTCTTGCCGACGCCCTCAAGCGTGATCGCGGCCATTCACTTCTCCGTCTCGATCAGGCCCTTGACGAAGAGCCTTTGCATGAGGATCACCACCAGCACCGGCGGCAGCATCGCCAGCACCACCGCCGCCATGATGAAGTTCCACTGCGGGGTGGAGTCGGTCACGTCGGCCATCCGCTTGATCCCCGCCACGATGGTGTAATAGCGCGAGTCGGTCGTCACCAGCAGCGGCCAGAGGTACTGGTTCCAGCCGTAGATGAAGAGGATCACGAACAGCGCGGCGATGTTGGTGCGGCTCAACGGGATCAGGATGTCGCGGAAGAACTTCATCGGCCCGGCGCCGTCGATGCGGGCGGCGTCCAGCAACTCGTCCGGGATCGTCATGAACACCTGCCGGAACAGGAACGTCGCGGTGGCCGAGGCCATCAGCGGGATCGACAGCCCAGCATAGCTGTTCAGCATGCCCAGATCGGCCACCACCTTGAAGGTTGGCACGATGCGCACCTCGACCGGCAGCATCAGCGTGATGAAGATCGCCCAGAACGCCAGCGTGCGGAACGGAAAGCGGAAGTAGACGATGGCGAAGGCCGACAGGATCGAGATCGCGATCTTCCCGATCGCGATCGACAGCGCCATGATCAGGCTGTTCATCATCATCAGCCCCAGGGGCGGCGCACCCGAGGATGACAGGCCCACCCCCAGCATGGTCGCGTAGTTTTCCACCGCGTGCGGGCCGGGCAGCAAGGGCAGCAGCCCGGACTGGAAATCGAACGGCGCGCGGGTCGAGGCGATCAGGGCGATGTAGACCGGGAAGGCCACCAGTGCCACGCCGAGGATCAGCACGGCGTGGGCGAGGAAATTCAGGAACGGGCGGTTCTCAACCATGTGCGGCCCCCATCAGTACTGCACGCGGCGTTCGATCCAGCGGAACTGGATCACCGTCAGCGCGATCACGATCACCATCAGCACCACCGACTGCGCCGAGGACGAGCCGAGGTTCAGGCCGATGAAACCGTCGTTGTAAACCTTGTAGACAAGGATGTTGGTCGCCTGCGCCGGGCCACCCTGGGTGGTCGCGTGGATCGTCGCGAAGGTGGAAAACATCGCGTAGACCACGTTCACCACCATCAGGAAGAACGTGGTCGGCGACAAGAGCGGCAGCGTGATGGTCCAGAACCGCTTGGCCGGGCCTGCGCCGTCGATGGCGGCGGCCTCGCGCAGCGATTGCGGGATGGAGTGCAGCCCGGCGACGAAGAAGAGGAAGTTGTAGCTGATCTGGCTCCAGCCGGCCGCGACCACCACAAGGATCATCGCATCGGTGCCGTTCAGCGAATGATCCCAGTGATAGCCGACCCGGTCGAGCAGATAGGGCAGCAGGCCGATGGTCGGGTTGAAGATGAACCACCACATCACCCCGGCCACGGCGGGAGCCACCGCATAGGGCCAGACCAGCAGCGTGGTATAGGCCGTTGCCGTCCTGATCATCCGGTCCACCGCCAGCGCCAGGATCAGCGCCGCGCCCAGCGACAGCAACGTGACCGCCACGGTGAAGACCACCGTGACCTTCAGCGAATTCAGATAGTCCGGGTCGGACAGCAGCGCGGTGTAGTTCGCCAGCCCGACGAAGGTCGTCTTCAGCCCGAAGGCATCCTCGCGCTGAAAGCTCTGCACCACGGCCTGCCCGGCGGGCCACAGAAAGAAGATCGCCGTCACCGCAAGCTGGGGCGCCAGCAACAGATACGGCAGCAGCTTGTGGCGGAAGATCGTGCGCTTGGTGTCCATCGTTGACCTTGCAGGAACGCGACAAGCCCGCGTGCGGTGACGCGGGCTTGCCGTCGGCCGGGGCCGGTTACTTGTTGGCGGCTTCGAACTGCGCGATCAGGTCGTTGCCACGGGCATCGACGGCGTCCAGCGCCTGTTGCGCGGTCTGCGACCCCGCCAGCAGCTTCTGGAACTCCTGGTCGATGACGTCGCGCACCTGCACGTAGTTGCCGAACCGCAGCCCCTTGGAGTTGTCGGTGGGCGGGTTCAGGGTGATTTCCTTGATCCCGACATCGGCGCCCGGCGTCTTGTCATAATAGCCCTGCGACTTGCTCAGGTCATAGGCGGCCAGGGTGATCGGCAGATAGCCCGAGAACTGGTGCCAGTCGGCCTGCACGGCGGCCGACGACAGGTAGGTCAGGAAGCTGGCGACGCCCTGATACTCGGCCTTCGGGCGGCCTTGCAGCACCCAGAGGGTGGCCCCGCCGATGATCGAGTTCTGCGGCGCGCCCGTCGTGCCGGCATAGTAGGGCATCATGCCATAGCCGACCTCGAAGGTCTTGGCGTTGGCCACAACACCCGCGCGGCTGGCGGACGAATTCATGTACATCGCACACTCGCCCGAATAGAACTTCGGCGGCGCGTCGTTGCCGCCGCCCGGCCCGCCGTATTCGAACACGCCGGATTTCTGCCAGGTCGCGAGGTCGTCCCAGTGTTTCACCAGCAAGGCGTCCTTGGCATAGGTCAGCCGCGCGTCCATGCCGCCGATGCCGTTCTGCAGGGTGCCGATCGGCTGGTTGTGCCAGGCCGAGAAGTTCTCGGTCTGCACCCACGAGATCCAGCCCGAGGTGAAGCCGCACTTGGCCGCGCCCGACTCCATGATCTTCTTCGAATCGGCGACCACGTCCTCCCAAGTCGCGGGCGGCACGTTCGGGTCCAGCCCCGCCTTCTTGAAGGCGTCCTTGTTGTAGTAAAGCATCGGCGTCGACGAGTTGAACGGCATCGACAGCATGTTGCCGTCGGCGTCGGTGTAATAGCCGACCACGGCGGGCAGGAATGCCTTGGGCTCGAACGGCGTGCCGGTGTCCTTCATCAGCTGATAGACCGGATAGACGGCGCCCTTGGCGGCCATCATGGTGCCGGTGCCGACCTCGAAGACCTGCACAATGTCGGGCTGCTGCTTGGCGCGGAAGGCGGCGATCGCGGCGGTCATCGTCTCGGGGTATGACCCCTTGTAGGTCGCCTCGACGGTGTATCGGTCCTGGCTCGCGTTGTAGCCGGCCACGATCTGATCCAGTTTCTGGCCCAGTTCGCCGCCCATCGCATGCCACCAGGTGATGGTGGTGCGGGCGCTCGCGGCGCTCAGCGACCCTCCGAGCATCAGGCCTGCGATCAAAATCTTCCGCATCATTGCGGCTACTCCCGATTTGGTTGGTGAACGCCGTCACCCTTAGGCTGACGACGCTACAGGATTGCGCTCGTTCCGTGTAGCTTTTGTAACGCCTGTACCGCGCTTTCGAACGTGCGTCCTGACCCCGCGCGGGATCGCCCCGTCGCCGCACCCGCGCGGCAGCCCTTGCGGAACGGCGGGATTTGCACGAATGCTCACGGCCGAAATGACCCACTTGTTCAACGCCATCATCGATATGCTGGCCGCGCACCCCGCGCTGGCGCTTGGCATCGTTTTCCTTGTCGCCATGGGCGAGGCGCTGCTGATCGTCGGGTTGTTCGTGCCCTCGACCACCGTCCTTGTCGGTGCGGGCACGCTGATCGGCGTGGGCGAGCTGCCGTTCTGGCCGGTGTTCCTGTTCACCGTCGCGGGCTGCGTGGCGGGTGATGCGGTCTCCTACTGGGTCGGCTGGCGCTACAACGAGCGCATCCGCCTGGTCTGGCCGTTCAGCAGATACCCGTCGGTGATGACCCAGGGCGAGGCGTTCTTCAACCGCTACGGCGCGATGAGCATCTTCATCGTGCGCTTCATTCCGGGCGCCAAGGCGGTGGTGCCCGCGATCGCCGCTATGGCCGGGATGCGCGCTTTCGAGTTCACGGTGATCAACATCGCCTCGGCCTTCGTGTGGTCGGCGGTGCATATCCTGCCCGCCATCGCGCTGGGCCGCGGCATCCGCGTGGCGCATCTGGCCGACCCGCGCCTGATGATCCTTGTGGCGGTGGTGGCGGTGGTGCTGGTGCTGGCCTGGTTCGCGACCCGGCTGGCCTATTTCATCCTGCTGCCCCGGCTGGATCGCGCCCGCCGTGCGCTGGTCGAACGGCTGGCCCCGAACTCAGCCGCCTGGGCGCAGGGGGCCGTGCGGGTGCTGGAAAACCGCGACGGTCTGTTCGTGACCTTCGTCCTTGGCCTGCTGGCGCTGCTGGCGCTGCGGGTCTTTGTCTACGTCATCGCCGCGCTTTTGCTGGCGCAGGGCCTGCTGCGCTCGGATCAGGCGATCAGCGCCTTTGCCCAGACCCTGCGCGACGAGACGGTGACGCACTGGATGACGGCGATCACCATGCTGGGCGATGGCCGGGTGCTGGTGCCGATCCTGGTGATGCTGGTCGGGCTGTTCGCGCTGCGGCGCCAATGGGGCGTGGTGGGCACCATGCTGGCCGCCGCCTTCGCCGCCGCCGGGTTCGAGCCGATGCTGGCCACCCTGCTGTCCCGTGTGCCGCCGGGGTTTGGCCCGCTGGATGCCGGGCGCGCGCAGGTGACGGCGATCGGCAACATCGCCCATGCCACGGTGGTCTACGGCCTGCTGTCGCTGTTCCTTGCCCGTGCCGTGCCGCGCAGCTACCAGGTGGCGGTCTACCTTGCCACCGTGCTGCTGATCGCGCTGATCGCGGTGTCGCGCATCTATCTGCTGTCGCACTGGCCCAGCGACGTGCTGGCGGGGCTGACTTTCGGCACCGCGCTGGTGCTGGTCACCGCGTTCCTGCTGCACGGCCGGGGTGTGCAGGTGCCGCGCCGGGGCCTTGCCGTGCTGGTCGCCGTCACCGTGCTGGGCGTGATCCCGTCGCACCTGATCCTGGGCTATCCGCGCGCGCAGCGGGCCTATGCGATCTCGACGCCGGTGGTCGATCTCGCCCGCGCCGACTGGCTCGCGGGCGGCTGGCGTGATCAGGCCCCGGCGCGCATCCTGCTGGATGGCGACTACGGCGAGCCGATGATCCTGCAAAGCGACCGCGCCTTGTCCGACCTCGTGCAGCCCTTCCTGCACGCGGGCTGGGCGCTCTCGAACGCCTCGCAACTCGACTCGCTTCTGGGCGCGATCCTGCCCACCACCGAGGGGCTGGCCCCGCATTCGCCCTGGCCGCTGACCCATGTCGGGCGCACGCCGGTGGCGACGCTGTTGAAGCCGGTGCCGGGCACCCCCGCGCGCCGCTATGCGCTGCGGGTCTGGGACAGCGGCGTGGTGATCACCGATGGCGGCGCGCGGCATCCGCTGCTGCTCGCCTCGGTCGCGGGCGAGGAGCTTGACCCGGTCACGCTGGGCTGGTCGCTGCTGGAACCGCTCGACCTCGACGAGGCCCAGACCGCGGTGATCCGCGCGGCGGCGGCGCAGGTGCTGGGCGTGCCCGATCCGGGGCAGGGGCCGCTGCTGGCGCCGCGCTAGGCTGGCGCCGCCTCTGGCCTTGGCGCCGCCCGCGCATTAGGCTTGCCCCGACCCCGACCGGAAGGACACCCGATGACCTGGACCCCCGCCGCCACCCGCTATGACAGCATGATCTACCGCCGCTGTGGCAAAAGCGGGCTCAAACTGCCCGCGATCTCGCTTGGCCTGTGGCACAACTTCGGCCACGACACGGCCCATCAGGTCAAGCGCGACATCTGCCGCACCGCCTTCGACGCGGGCATCACCCACTTCGACCTGGCCAACAACTACGGCCCGCCGCCCGGCAGCGCCGAGGAGGCGTTCGGCGAGATCCTGCGCACCGATTTCGCGGGCTACCGCGACGAACTGATCATCTCGTCCAAGGCCGGCTATGAGATGTGGGACGGCCCCTACGGCGAATGGGGCAGCCGCAAATACCTGATCGCGTCCTGCGACGCCTCGCTGAAACGCATGGGCCTTGATTACGTCGACATCTTCTATTCGCACCGCTTCGACCCCGACACGCCGCTGGAAGAAACGATGGGCGCGCTGGACCAGATCGTCCGCTCGGGCCGCGCGCTTTACGCCGGCATCTCGTCCTACAACTCGGAACGCACGCGCGAAGCGGTGGCGATCCTGCAAGACCTCGGCACCCCCTGCGTGATCCACCAGCCCAGTTACAACATGATCAACCGCTGGGTCGAAACCGACGGGCTGAAGGCGACGCTGCGCGAGCTTGGCATCGGTTCCATCGCCTTCACGCCGCTGGCGCAGGGGATGCTGACCGACAAATACCTGAAAGGCATCCCCGAGGGCAGCCGCGCCAGTCAGGGCACATCGCTGATGAAAAGCTGGCTGTCCGACGAGGCGATCGGCAATATCCGCGAACTGAACGCCATCGCCACCGCGCGCGGCCAGACCCTGGCGCAGATGGCCATCGCCTGGGTGCTGCGCGAGGGCGGCATCACCACCGCGCTGATCGGCGCCTCGCGCCCGTCGCAGGTCACCGATTGCGTCGGCGCGCTGGGCAACCTGAGCTTCACGCCCGAGGAGCTTGCCGCCATCGACCGCTGGTCGGATGCGGGCAACGTCAACCTCTGGCAGCGCTCGTCGGATAGCTGAGGCCGCCGCTGCTACAGGTCCAGCGCCCCCTGCGCGCCGCGGTCGGTTTCCTTCGCGGCGCGCTTGAAGCCGTCATCGCGCCGCGCGGGCAGTTGCACCGCGCGGTCGCGCAGGTGCATCGCGTCCTCGATCGTCACGATCTGGATGCGCGGCACCGGGGCAAAGCCCGGCAGTTCGAACTGCCCGGCCCCCGCCGCCTCCACCACCATGTGCTTGGAGGGTTCGGTCAGCGTCAGGAACACGCCGATCCCCGCCCCCTCGCGCTCGATCACCCCGCGCAGGTCGCGGATCATGTGGACGCCCACATTGTCGCCCGCCTTCACGCTGACGATCGCCCGGCCCTCGTGTTTCGCACCGAAATAAAGGTTGCCGTCGATCCCCTTGTCGGCGCCCTTCTTGCTCAGGTTGCCGGGCTGCGCCGCGATCAGCGACAGCGCCCATTTCTCGAACTCGAAGTAGTAGGAAGTAGTAGTTCTTGTCGTCGCGCCCGCGCGCGGCAAGGTTGCGCGCGCCGTCGATATCCTGCGGCACGCCGTGGGTGGTGAACTGCACCCCCTCGAAGGCATCGCGCAGCCGCTTTTCGATCAGCCCGATGGCCAGATGCGTCACGTCGATGCCGATCCACTGCCGCCCCAGCTTCTGCGCCGCATGCACCGTGGTGCCGCAACCGCAGAACGGATCGAGCACCACATCGCCGGGGTTGGACGAGGCGTTGAGAATCCGCTCCAGCAGCGCCACGGGCTTCTGGGTGGGGTAGCCGAGGCGTTCTTGGGCTTGGGAGTTGAGGGGAGGAATGTCGGTCCAGACCGTCCCCATCACGCCGCCCTCTTGCTCATTCAGGTAGCGTTTTAGTCGGGGCCGTTTGCTTACGTCAGGATTTCCTGCCGCATCCGTTGGATACCATACGCGCCCATCGGCGTCGAGTTTTGTCATTGTTTCAAGGGAGTAGCGCCAACCCTTTTGGGGAGATTCATGGCCTCTCCACTCATACATCATATTCGGGCGCGGATTTGGGCTGGTCATGTTGTCCAGCATGTAGGGGCCGCGCCCATCCTTGTCGTCGCTGCGATACTTACTCGAAATATAGTCCGCGGAGTGCATCTCACGCGGCGTATTCCAAGTGAATTTTGCCGGGTTCTTGGTGTAGAAAAGAATTATGTCCGACACTCTGCTCCACGTCTTGCTGTCGCTGTGCGTCGTCGTGCGTTTCCAGTTGATTTCATTCTGATAACTCGTCGCCCCAAACACCGCATCCAGCAAAATCTTCAGGTAGTGGCTCGCGGTCGGGTCGCAGTGCAGATAGAGGCTGCCGGTCGGTTTCAGCACCCGGTGCAGCTCGATCAGGCGCACCGCCATCATGGCGAGGTAGGCCATCATGTCGTTGTCGCCCAGAAAACTGCGGATCGCCCGCAGCATCGTGCTCGCCGCCGCATTGCCGCCCCGCATCACATCGCCGAACGCCGCCTCGGCGCTGTCGTTCCAGTGCCAGGTGTCGTCGAACGCCTCGATCTGTGCCGCGCTGTCGCTGCCGGTCGGGCCCTTGAACAGCACGTTGTAGCTGGCGTTACTGTTGAACGGCGGGTCGAGGTAGATCAGGTCCACACTTTCGGTCGCGATGCTGTCGCGCAGCACCGTCAGGTTGTCGCCGTAGTAAAGGTGGTTCATCCGGCCCGCGCCCCGCGTTTGCCCCGGTCTCGCACGGCGGGGTTACGCTCAGGTTAACCACGCCCCGGCGGCCCGGCCAAGCCCGAAGGCGCGCGGGCGGAAGGCGGTGCTAACGTCGGTGTGGTTTCGGTGCGGTTTCGGTGTGGTTTCGGTATCCCGATTTCGCCGCCTTCCCAACGGCTTGCGCGCCCTTCGCCCGGCCGCCGCCCGCGCTTCGGCGCGCCGCGTTTACGCCCCGTTAAGCGCCATCCGCAAAATATTCTGCGGCCCCGACCGGCCGCCGAGCCAGAGCGCGCCGGTATCGGCAAAGCCCGCCTTCAGATAGACCGCCCGCGCGCCGGGGTTGCGTTCGTTCACCGTCAGCACCAGGCTTTCGACGCCGGGATAGGCGTCGGCCATCAGCCCGCGCAGCCCCGCCATTGCCGCCGTGCCGATCCCCTCGCCCTGCCGCGCGGCGTCGATCAGCACCGACCGCAGCCCCGGCTCGCCCGGCCGCGCGAAGTCGTGCGCGGCGGCAAAGCCTTGATCTATCACCAGAAACCCGACGATGTCGCCGTGCCACAGGATCGCCCAGGCGTCCTGACCTTCGGGCAGCGCGGCCAGCCGGGCGCCCGGATCGGCGGTGAACTGATCCTGCCCCGGTGCCATCGTCAGATGGTCGATGCGCGCCCCGTCGTCTGGCGCAAGTCGTTGAAAGGAAACGCTCACCCCTCCATCGCCTCCAGTTCGTCGATGAAGCCCGCGATCATGCTCAGGCCCTTGTCCCAGAACTTGGGGTCGCTGGCGTCGAGCCCGAACGGGGCCAGAAGCTCCTTGTGGTGCTTCGATCCGCCCGCCTTCAGCATGTCGAAATACTTGTCCTGAAAGCCCGGCGTGCCCTCGGCGTAAACCGCATAAAGCGCGTTCACCAACCCGTCGCCGAAGGCATAGGCGTAGACGTAGAACGGCGAGTGGATGAAGTGCGGGATGTAGGCCCAGAAGGTTTCATAGCCGTCCATGAACTCGAACACCGGGCCCAGGCTTTCGGCCTGAACGCTCATCCACAGCGCGTTGATGCCATCGGGCGTCAGTTCGCCATCGGCGCGGGCGGCGTGCAGTTTGCACTCGAAATCGTAGAACGCGATCTGGCGCACCACCGTGTTGATCATGTCCTCGACCTTGCCCGCCAGCAGCGTCTTGCGCTCGGCCGGGGTTTTCGCCTGATCCAGCAGGCGGCGGAAGGTCAGCATCTCGCCGAAGACGGAGGCGGTTTCGGCCAGCGTCAGCGGGGTGGAACTGAGCAGCTCGCCCTGACCCGCCGCCAGCACCTGATGCACGCCGTGGCCCAGTTCATGCGCCAAGGTCATGACATCGCGGGGTTTTCCGAGGTAGTTCAGCATCACGTAAGGGTGCACCGTGGTCACCGTGGGGTGCGCAAAGGCGCCCGGCGCCTTGCCCGGCTTCACGCCCGCGTCGATCCAGCCGCGCTCGAAGAACGGCTGCGCGATCTCGGCCATCCTGGGCGAGAAGGCCCCGTAGGCGCCCAGCACGGTCGCCTTCGCCTCGTCCCAGCCGACCAGCCGGGGCGTTTCGATCGGCAAGGGGGCGTTGCGGTCCCAGACCTGCAATTTCTCCAGCCCCATCCACTTCGCCTTCAGCGCATAGTAGCGGTGCGAGAGCTTGGGATAGGCCGCCACCACGGCATTGCGCAGCGCCTCCACCACCTCGGGCTCGACGTGGTTGGCAAGGTGGCGCCCGGTCTGCGGGGTGGGCATCTTGCGCCAGCGGTCCTCGATCTCCTTCTCCTTCGCCAGCGTGTTGTGGACGCGGGCGAAAAGCTTGACGTTACGCTCGAACACCACCGCCAGCGCACGCGCCGCCGCCTCGCGTTTCGCGCGGTCGGGGTCGGTCAGCAGGTTCAGCGTGGCTTCGAGGTTCAGCGGTTCCTCCTCGCCCTTCACGTCGAACATCAGCCCCGCCATCGTCTCGTCAAAGAGCTTGTTCCAGGCCGAGGCGCCGACCGAGGACTGGTCGTGGAGGAGCTTTTCCAGCTCATCCGACAACTGGTAGGGCTTCATCGCCCGCATCCGGTCGAACACCGGCTTGTAGCGGGCAAGGTCGGCGTTCTGCGCCAGCAGGCCCGCCAGATGGGCCTCGTCCAGCCGGTTGAACTCCAGGCTGAAGAACACCAGCGGCGTGGTGGCGTCGGTGATCGTCTCCTGACAGTCGCCCATGAACTTGGCGCGCTCGCTGTCCATCGTGTTCTGGTAATAGCGCAGGCCCGCGAAGGACATGATGCGCCCGGCGGTGATGTCGATCGCCTCGTACCGCTGCACGCAGGCCAGCAGGGCCGCCGCATCCAGGTCGGCCAGCTTGCCCTCGTAATCGGCGGCGAAGTCGCGGCAGGCGGTTTCGACCCAGGCGATGTCGCGCTCGAGCTCGGGCGCGTCTTCGCTGGTGTAGAGGTCGGTCAGATCCCAGTCCGGCAGGCGGCCAAGCGATCCGCCGCCGCTGGCGTTGGCATCGAAGACGGGGCGGGAAACTGCGGGCGTCATGGCAACCTCATGGCTTGTTCGCCCCATCTTGGCCCGCAGGGTGGCGGGGTGCAAGGTCGGGGTCGCCCAGGCGTATGCCTCATTTTTGGGCAGACGCCCGCCTTTGTCGCCCGGTGGCACAGGCGGCACTTCCATCTTGGCAAACCCGCTGATTAACTGACACCAAGCAGTGCAGGCGAGACATGGCCCCGACCTATTTCAACGAAATGTATCACGACGGCCGCGTCCGTTTGCCCTACGCGCATCTTGAGAACTGGACGGCCGAGATGCCGGCCGAGTTGCGCAGCCTCAAGCAGGCCGAGGCCGAGGCGCTGTTTCGCCGCATCGGCATCACCTTTGCCGTCTACGGCGAGGGTGGCGACCCGGACCGGCTGATCCCGTTCGACATGTTCCCCCGCGTCTTCACCAACGCCGAGTGGACGAAGATGGAACGCGGCATCAAGCAGCGGGCGCGGGCGCTGAACGCCTTTCTCGTCGATATCTACGGGCGGGGCGAGATCGTGCGGGCGGGGCGCGTGCCCGCCAGGCTGGTCTACCAGAATGCGGCCTATGAAAAGGCGGTGGCGGGGTTCGTGCCACCGCGCGGGGTCTACAGCCACATCGTCGGCATCGACATCGTGCGCACCGGGCCCGAGGATTTCTTCGTGCTGGAGGACAACTGCCGCACCCCCTCGGGTGTCAGCTACATGCTGGAAAACCGCGAGATCATGATGCGGATGTTCCCGACGCTGTTCCGCGAGAACCGCATCCAGCCGGTCGACCGCTACCCCGAACTGCTGCGCCGCACGCTGGCCAGCGTCGCGCCACAGAAATGCGACGACGAGCCGACGGTGGTGATCCTGACGCCCGGCCATTTCAACTCGGCCTATTACGAGCATACGTTTCTGGCCGACCTGATGGGGCTGGAACTGGTCGAGGGGCAGGATCTGTTCGTCGAGGGCGAATTCGTCTGGATGCGCACCACCGAGGGCCCGAAGAAGGTCGACGTGATCTACCGCCGGATCGACGACGCCTACATCGACCCGCTGTGCTTCCGCCCGGATTCGATGCTGGGGGTGCCGGGGCTGATGGACGTCTACCGATCTGGCGGCGTCTCGATCTGTTCGGCCCCCGGCGCGGGCGTGGCCGACGACAAGGCGATCTACACCTTCGTGCCCGAGATGATCCGCTTCTACCTGGGCGAGGCGCCGATCCTGCAGAACGTGCCGACCTGGCAATGCGGCAAGTCGGACGAGCTGAAATACGTGCTCGAAAACCTGGGCGAGCTGGTGGTGAAAGAGGTGCACGGATCGGGAGGCTACGGCATGCTGGTCGGGCCGAAATCGACGCGCGACCAGATCGTCAGCTTCGCCGAGCGCATCAGGGCCGACCCCGGCAACTACATCGCCCAGCCGACACTGGCGCTATCGACCGTGCCGACCTTCGTCGATCAGGGCATCGCGCCGCGCCATGTCGACCTGCGGCCCTACTGTCTGGTGGGCGAGCGGGTGGAACTGGTGCCCGGCGGGCTGACCCGCGTGGCGCTGACCGAAGGAAGCCTGGTGGTGAACTCGTCGCAGGGCGGCGGTGTCAAGGATACCTGGGTGCTGGCGGAGTGATGACATGCTGAGCCGGACCGCCGACAACCTCTACTGGATCACCCGCTACATGGAGCGCGCCGAAACGATGGCGCGTCTGCTCGATGTGGGCAGCCGCATGTCGCTGCTGCCGTCCACCGGCGAGGGCTATCTGAGCGAGTGGGACAGCCTGCTGCAAGCCTCGGGCACCGCCGAGGGGTTTGCGCGGAAATACGGCGAGCCGGTACAGCGCAACATCGAAAGCTATTTCTTCTTCGACCGCGACAACCCGTCCTCGATCGCCTCCTGCATCGGCTCGGCGCGCGAGAACGCCCGCATCGTGCGCGGTGCGCTGACGACTCAGGTCTGGGACGCGCTGAACGGCGCCTTTCAGGACATGCGCAATCTGGAACGCCGCCCGCGGTCCGAGGTTGATCTGAGCTTTCTCACCGACTGGACGATGCGCCATTCGGCGCTGCTGCGCGGGGCGATCGACGGCACGCAACTGCGCAAGGACGGCTGGGATTTCCTCAACCTCGGCTATTATCTCGAACGCGCCGACAACACCGCCCGCCTGCTGGACGTGAAGTATTACGTCCTGCTGCCGGGGGTGGAGTTCGTCGGTTCCGGTCGCGACAACTACCAGTGGACCACGCTGCTGCGCGCCATGTCGGCACATCGCGCGTTCCACTGGGCCTATGGCGGCGAGGTGACCGCCCGCAAGATCGCCCATTTCCTGATCCTCAACAGCCAGTCGCCGCGCTCGCTGCGCACCTCGGTGGAGGGGATGACCCTGCACCTCGACCGGCTGGCGCGCGGCTACGGCCGCACCTCGGGCGCACAAAGCAAGGCGCGGTCGCTGCTGGCCGAAGTCGCCGAACTGACGGCCAACGACATTTTCGACGAGGGCCTGCACGAGTTTCTGACCCGCTTCATCCGCGAGATCGCCACGCTTGGCGCGCTGGTGCATGAGGTTTATCTGAGCGGGGACCAGCGATGATCCTGTCCGTCCTGCATACCACCACCTACCGCTATGAAAAGCCGGTCCGCGGCGTGGTGCAAAGTCACCGCCTGACGCCATCGGTCTTTGACGGGCAGAAAGCCCTGCGCTGGAGCGTCGAGGTCGAGGGCGGCATCGCCGGTGGCGCCTTCCGCGATGGCGCGGGCGACTGGATTCAAAGCCACTCGGTGCATGGCCCGGTGTCCGAGATCACCGTGCGCGTCTTCGGCGATGTCGAGACCTTCGACCTTGCGGGCGTGCTGCGCGGTCATCGCGAAAGTGTGCCGCCCGAGGCCTATCTGCGCGAAACCGCCTCCACCCGCGCCGATGCCGCGCTGGTGGAACTGGGACGCGCCGCGATGGAAGGGATGCGCGACACACTCGACGGCGCCCACCGCATGTCGGCGGCGGTGGCCGAGGCGATCGCCTATCAACCCGGAGCCACCCAGTCGCAAACCTCGGCCGCCGAGGCGATGGCGCAGGGGCAGGGCGTCTGTCAGGACCACGCCCAGGCACTGATTGCCGCCGCGCGGTCGCAGGGCCTGCCCGCGCGCTATGTCTCGGGCTACCTGCTGGGAACCGAGGGCGCCGGACCGCACGAGGCCGCCCATGCCTGGGCCGAGATCTGGATCAAGGGGCTGGGCTGGATCGGCTTTGATCCGGCCAACAGTTGCTGCCCCGATGACCGCTTCATCCGCCTCGGGTCCGGCTACGATGCGCAAGATGCCGCACCGATCCGTGGCATCGCGCGCGGGCCGGGCAGCGAAAGCCTTGATGTGACCGTTGCCATCCTGGCGGTGCAGCAATAGTGTCGCGCGATTGCCTTTCACAAGGGTGTGAACCATGACCTATTGCGTGGGCCTGCTCTTGCACAAGGGCATGGTCCTTCTGTCCGACACGCGCACCAACGCGGGGCTCGACAACATCTCGACCTATCGCAAGATGTTCGTGTTCGAGGTGCCGGGCGAAAGGGTCATCACGATTCTGACGGCAGGCAGCCTGTCGGTGACGCAGACCACGATCGCGCGGTTGCACGATGCCATCGACAACCCCGAGGCGACGCCCGAAACCTCGATCCTGCGCGCCGAGACCATGCTGAAGGTCGCCTACATCGTGGGCGAGGCGCTGTCGTCGACCCGGCGCGAGATCGACGAGAAGCTGGCGATGATGAATCAGGGCGCCACCGCCTCGATGATCGTCGCCGGGCAGCGCAAGGGCGGGGGGATGCGGATGTTCCTGATCTACCCGGAAGGCAACTTCATCGAGGCGACCGAGGATACGCCCTTCCTGCAGATCGGCGAGCACAAGTATGGCAAGCCGATCCTTGACCGCGTGGTGAACCCCGACACGACGCTGGAAGACGCGCAGAAGGCGGTGCTGCTGTCGATGGATTCCACGCTGCGCTCGAACCTTTCGGTGGGGATGCCGCTTGATCTGGTGGTGATCGAGAAGGACGCGCTGCGCGTGTCGATGAAGCGCCGGATCGAGGCGGGCGACCCGCAGTTCAGCGCGATGAGCGCGGCCTGGAGCCAGGCGCTGCGGGACGGTTTCACCCGCATCGTCATCTGACCGATGCCCCGCGTCCTGGTCACCGAACCGGTGCACCCCGATGCGCTGGCGCTGTTGCGCGATGCCGGGCTCGACGTGGTCGAGGCGGCGCAATTGACGCCCGGCGAGGTCGAGGAGGCGCTGCACGAGGCCGAGGTGATTCTGGTCCGCACCCGGCGGCTTGATCCGGCGCTGATGACGCGGCCGCTCCGGCTGGTGTCCAAGCACGGCACCGGGGTCGACAATGTGCCGCTGGCCGCCGCGCGGGCGGGCGGGGTCTGGGTCACCAACACCCCCGGCGCCAACGCCATCGCGGTGGCGGAACACACGCTGATGCTGATGCTGGCGCTCGCCAAGGCGCTGCCCGCGATGCAAGCGGCGGTTCGGGCGGGCGCCGCGCCAGGCCCTGCGGTGCGGGTGGTCGATCTGGCCGGGCGGCGGCTGCTGCTGGTGGGCTACGGCGCCAGCGGGCAGCGGGTCGCCGCGTTGGCCGCGGCCTTCGGGATGCAGGTGACGGTGCATTCGCCGCGCCTGACCGGCACGCACACCCCCGAGGGCCACCGCATCGCCCCCGACCTGCGCGCCGCGCTGCCCGAGGCCGAGGTGCTGAGCCTGCATTGCCCGCTGACCCCCGCGACGCGCGGGTTGATCGGCGCTGATGAGATCGCCCGGCTGCCGGTCGGCGCGCTGGTCATCAACACCGCGCGCGGCGGCCTGATCGACGAGGCGGCACTGGCGGCGGCGCGGCATCTGGGTGGCGTCGGGCTGGACGTGACCGAGGTTGAACCGATCCGCCCCGATCATCCGCTGATGGGCCTGCCGAACGTGATCTTGACGCCCCATTCGGCCGGTGTCAGCGCGGGCGCCTTCCGCCGCATGGGACTGGACGCCGCGCAGAACATCCTCGACGTGCTGGCCGGGCGCCCGGACCCGGCGAAGACCGTGGTCGCGCCCTAAAGCGAATTGCGTTTATCCTGGATCAGAATTCGCCCGAAGACTTGGGCGAATTCTGATGTTTCGGTGTCGGATGAAACGCAATTCGCCTTAACGGTTGGCGTCGAACAGGGCGCCGGCCGCGTCGAAGAAGCGCGCGCGCCGGTCCGGCGTTTCCATCATCAACTCATGCTCGGCTCCCGCAACCATCTCAAGTCGTCCGCCGGGCCAGCGCCTCATGCGGTTGTGCACCGGCACCGCGTCAACCACCTGCTCGTTTCCGCCCAGCATCGTCAGGGTCGGCACGGCGGGCGAGGGCAGCAGGGCCAGCGCCGAACACTCGTCGATCGCCTCGTGCAGCCAATGCAGGCTCGGCCCGCCAAGCGCCAGATCGGGCGCGCCGGCGATCTGCGCCTTCATGTAGCGCCACATGGCCTCGTCGGTGGTCAGCACGTTGCCGGCGAACGGCGCCGAGGCGACATAGGTAACCGGCCCGGTGCTGGGTACATAGTTGTTTGCAAGGCCGAACAACCGGCTGGAATGCGTCATCAGCCAGGCAAAGGGCCGGGCCGTCGACGACAACAGGATGCCCCACATCGGCGCGGAAAACACCGCCGCCTTGACCGACATGCCCCCGATCAGCGCCCGCAGCGCGATCGCCCCGCCCATCGAGTGGCTGACGAGGTAAAGCGGTTGCGGCAGCGAAAGCGTCTGCACCGCCTTCAGCACCGCGGCGACATCCTGCTGGAAATCACCGAACCGCGCCACATGGCCCACGTTGCGGTCCGCCAGCGGCCGGTCGGCGAGGCCCTGGCCGCGCCAGTCCACGCTGACCATCGCATAGCCGCGCCGCGCGAAGTCAGCCGCCGCGCGGCCGTATTTCTCGACGTATTCGGTGCGGCCGGGGAACAGCAGCACGGTGCCCTTCGCGCCCCCCTCGGGCCAGATGGCGATGCGGATGCGCAGGCCATCGGCGGTGGTCAGCCACAGGGCATGCCCCCCCGCCGGGCCATCGGCGAGGGCGGTGTGGAAGGGTGCGGCCTGCATCAGCTCAGTGCCGAGCCAAGCTGCATCGCAAGACCCATGTTGCCATCGACCGCCAGCTTGCCCGTCATGAACGCCATCGTCGGGTTCAGGTCGCCGTCGAGGATCGCCTTGAAGGTTTCCGCGTCGGCGGTCAGCGTCACGTCGGCCGGTTCGTCGCCCGCGCGCACGCCGGTGCCGTCGATCATCAGCGCGCCTTCGCCCGGCACGACGAATTTCGCCACTCCGTCGAAGCCGCCGCTCATCCGCTTGCTCAGGGCCGTCACCGCCGCGTCGATCACGTCGCTCATGTCAAATCCTCCGATTGTGACCACGGGGCTCTCGCATTTCCCGCAGGCAAGGTTACATTCCAGAGTGTTATGGGTGCACCTGCCGGATATCTCAATCGTGTCGTTGCGGCAATTCTTGCCCTGTGGCTTGCGGGCGCGCCGGTGCTGGCTGCGTCGCAGGATCAGGGACAGGCCACGGATCAGGCGCAAGAACTGCGCGACCTGAGGTCCGACGATTCTTCCACCTGGCGCAAGGCCGAATCAGACCTGACGCGGCAATGGTCGAGTTCCGGCTCGCCCGCGCTGGACCTGCTGCTGGAACGCGGCCGCGCGGCGATCGACGCGGGCGATTTTCGTGGCGCGGCCGAACATCTGACCGCCCTGATCGATCATGCGCCGGATTTCGCCGAAGCCTACAACCTGCGCGCCGAGGCCTATTACCACGCCGGGCTCTTCGGCCCCGCCATCGAGGACATCGGCAAGACGCTGAGCCTGAACCCGCACGAGTTCGGTGCGCTGGCGGGCCTTGGCGCCATCCTTGAAGCGATCGGCAAGCCCAAGGACGCGCTGGCCGCCTACAAGATGGCGCAGGCTATACATCCCCACCTGCCAACGGTAATGGACGCCATCAAGCGGCTTCAGGCGACGTCGGCCGGACAAGAACTCTAATCGAGGCGTCCCCATGCGCGAGCAGGCGAGGGTGACTGCGGTCCTCGGGCCGACCAACACCGGCAAGACCCATCACGCCATCGAGCGGATGCTTTTGCACCGCACGGGCGTGATCGGCCTGCCGCTGCGCCTGTTGGCGCGCGAGGTCTACGACCGCATCGTGGCTGTGCGCGGCCCCTCGGTGGTGGCGCTGGTGACGGGCGAAGAGCGCATCGTCCCCGACCGCACGCAATACTGGGTCTGCACCGTCGAGGCGATGCCGCTGGAGATCGGCGCCGATTTCGTCGCGGTGGACGAGATTCAGCTGTGCGCCGACCCCGACCGCGGCCATGTCTTCACCGACCGGCTGATGCGCGCGCGCGGGCTGGTGGAAACCATGTTCCTCGGCTCCGACACCATGCGCCCGGCGATTGCGGCGATGGTGCCGGGGGTGCAGTTCGTGCACCGCGAGCGGTTTTCGCAACTGACCTACGCCGGTTCGAAAAAGATAAGCCGGATGCCGCCCCGGTCGGCCATCGTCGGCTTCTCGGTCGAAAACGTCTATGCCATCGCCGAACTGATCCGGCGCCAGAAGGGCGGCTGCGCGGTGGTGATGGGCGCGCTTTCGCCCCGCACGCGCAACGCGCAGGTGGCGCTCTACCAGAACGGCGACGTCGATTATCTGGTCGCCACCGACGCCATCGGCATGGGCCTGAACCTCGACATCCAGCACGTCGCCTTTTCCGCGTTGGCCAAGTTCGACGGCCACCGGATGCGCGCCTTGTTCCCCTATGAACTGGCGCAGATCGCGGGCCGGGCCGGGCGCCATGTGCACCCCGGCACCTTTGGCGTGACCGGCGAGGCACATGCGCTGGATGACGAAATCGTCGATGCCATCGAGTCGCACCGCTTTCAGCCGGTGCGCAAGCTGCACTGGCGCAACGACGATCTGGAGTTTGGCACGCCCGAACGGCTGATCGGCTCGCTGGAACGCCACACCAACCACGACTGGCTGACCCGCGTGCGCGATAGCGACGACCTGACCGCGCTGAAAGCGCTGGCCGCGATGCCCGAGGTGCGCGACCGGGTGCGCGGCGGCCCCGATGTGCATCTCTTGTGGGACGTCTGCCGCATTCCCGATTTCCGCAGCGCCTCGGAAACCGAACACGCCACCTTGCTGGCCCGCATCTTCGAGTTCCTCCATGCCGGTGGCCGGGTGCCGAACGACTGGATGGCGAAGGCGATTGCCCGGATCGACCGCACCGACGGCGATATCGACACGATCTCCAAACGGTTGGCGTATATCCGCACATGGACTTATGTCGCGCAGCGGCGCGGCTGGGTGGATGACGAAAGTCATTGGCGCGACGAAACGCGCGCGGTAGAAGATCGCCTGTCAGACGCGCTTCACGCGGTGCTGACCCAGCGATTTGTAGACCGGCGCACATCTGTGCTGCTGCGGCGGTTGAAACAGAAGGAGACCCTCGTGGCCGAGGTGAACGACAAGGGCGAAGTGACGGTTGAAGGTGAATTCATCGGCCGGTTGGAAGGGTTCCGCTTCCGCCAGGACGCGAGTTCCTCGCCCGACGAGGCGCGCACGCTGCGCCAGGCTGCGGTGCAGGTGCTGCGCCCTGAATTCAGCCTGCGGGCCGATCGCTTCTACAATGCGCCGGATCCCGAGCTCGACTTCACCGAGCAGGGCGGCCTGATGTGGGGCAACCAGGCGGTGGGCAAGCTGATCGCCGGGTCCGAGGGGTTGAAGCCGCAGGTTGACGCCTTCGTCGACGAAGAGGCCGGGCCCGAGGTCGCCGAAAAGGTGCGCCGCCGCCTGCAGCACTTCATCGACCGCAAGGTGGCCGCGCTTTACGAGCCGCTGCTGGCGATGTCGCGCGACGAGGCGCTGACCGGGCTGGCGCGCGGCTTCGCGTTCCGGATGCACGAGGCGTTGGGGGTGCTGTCGCGCGAAGCGGTGGCTGATGAGGTCAAGCAGCTTGACCAGGAGGCCCGCTCGGCGCTGCGCAAGCACGGGCTGCGCTTTGGCCAGTTCACGATCTTCCTGCCCGCGCTCCTGAAGCCCGCGCCGACCCGGCTGCGGCTGGTGCTGTGGTCGCTGGCGCACGGCTTGCAGGACTTTCCGTCCAGCCCGCCGCCCGGCCTTGTCACCATCCCGAACCTGCCCGAGGTGCCGCGCGAGCATTACACGCTGGGCGGCTACCGCCCCGCGGGCGCCCGCGCGATCCGCATCGACATGCTGGAACGGCTCGCGGACCTCTTGCGCGCCAAGGACAGCCGCGCAGGTTTCGAGGCGACGCCCGAGATGCTGTCGATCACCGGCCTGACACTGGACCAGTTCGCCGACCTGATGGGCGGCCTGGGTTACAAGGCCGAGAAGGCCGAGCGGCCGAAGGCCCGGCCGGAACCGGTGGTGACGGTGGCGGGCGAGGTGCCCGAAGTGCCGTCCGAGATGCCGGAGCCGACCCCCGCCGAAGCGCCGGTGGAGACGCCGCCGGAGGCGCCGCCGGAGGCGCCGGAACCCGCGCCGGCCGAGGTGCCGGGCGACATGCCGTCCGAGACGCCGCCGGGTGAGTCCTCCCCGGAACTGACCGAGGCGCCGGTGGTGGAGACCGAAAGCTTCTACACCTTTACCTGGGCGCCGAAGCCGCGCGGCGAACGGCGGGGCGATCGCAAGCCCGAACGCAGCGGCGCCCCGCGCAACCGTGGCCCGCGTCAGGGCCAGGGTCAGACCCCGGTGTCGGCGCAACCCGCCGAGGTGGTTGCCGCCGAAGCAGCGCCCGCCGCACCCGCTGTGGAAGGCGAGGCCCGTCCGCCCCGCGCGGACCGCCGCCCCGACCGGCAGGACCGCCCCGACCGCAACCGCCCGAAGGGTGGCAAGCCGCAGGGCGAGCGCAGCGGCGAAGGGCGCGGCGAGCGTCCGCAGCACGGCAAGCCCGGCGACAAGGCACCCCGCCGCGAAGAGCGCGCCAAGAACTTCGAGGCGCGTCCGCCCCGGCGCGAAACGCCGATCGACCCCGACAACCCCTTTGCCGTGCTCGCGGCCCTGCGCGACCGGACCTGAACTTGGCGGGCGCGCCCGCTCCAGCCCCGCGCGAGACGATCCGTCTCGACAAATGGCTGTGGCAGGCGCGCTTCTTCAAGACGCGGGGGCTGGCGACGCGGGCCGTGCAGGAGGGCGTGGTGCGGCTGAACGCGGTGCGGGTGATCAAGCCCGCGCAGCTTATCGGCGCGGGCGATACGCTGACCTTCGCGCAGGCTGACTGCATCCGCGTGGTGCGCTGCCTTGCCGCAGGGCTGCGCCGCGGCCCGACGCAGGAGGCGCAGACGCTTTACGAAGACCTCGCGCCGCCCGAAACCGATGGCGGGAAAGAACGCCGCACCATGCCGGTTTCCCCACCACCCCCGCTTGAATGATGCGGGCCACTGGTCTAGCTAAATCCCGTCGTCCTGTGAGAGAGCCCGCGCATGACCTACGTCGTGATCGATAACTGCATCGCCTGCAAATACACCGACTGTGTCGAAGTCTGCCCGGTGGATTGCTTCTACGAGGGCGACAACATGCTGGTGATCCACCCGGACGAGTGCATCGATTGCGGCGTCTGCGAACCGGAATGCCCGGCCGATGCGATCCGCCCGGACACCGAGCCCGACATGGAAAAGTGGGTGGAGTTCAACCGCAAATATTCCGAGATGTGGCCGGTGATCGTGACCAAGAAAGACCCGCTGCCCGAGGCGACCGAGCGTGACGGCGAGCCCGGCAAGCTGGGCAAGTATTTCTCGGAAGCGGCGGGGCCGGGCGGCTGACGGCGGGAGTTCGCCGATTCGGCGAGCGCGTCTAGGGTTTGCAGCCTGACGCAACCACAATATTTGGGCCCAGGGGGCAGATGAACCCTTTCGTCGCGGCTGCCGGGCTTTGATTCGGCGTCGCAGCATGCTATATAAGTGTCACAAAGATAACTGGAAGCCTACCCGCCATCCGCAGAGCTGCTCGCCTGCGCGGTGGATTTATCAGCGCCAAGGGAACGTGAACGCCGGGGATCATTTGTCCCGGGTGGTTTTCTTGTCTCTGAGTCGGGTTCCTCACGAGGAAGCGACTGAATGACCAAGACCAAGAAATCCGACTTCCGCCCGAACGACTTCGTGGTTTACCCTGCGCATGGCGTGGGCCGGATCATGTTGATTGAAGAGCAGGAAATCGCCGGGCTGCGGCTGGAACTGTTCGTCATCTCGTTCGAGAAGGACAAGATGACGCTGCGGGTTCCGACCCACAAGGCGACCGAGATCGGCATGCGTTCGCTGTCGTCGCCCGACGTGGTGACCAAGGCGCTCGACACGCTGAAGGGCAAGGCCCGCGTCAAGCGCGCGATGTGGTCGCGCCGGGCGCAGGAGTATGAACAGAAGATCAACTCGGGCGATCTGCTGTCGATCGCCGAGGTCGTGCGCGACCTGCACCGGTCGGATGATCAGCGCGAACAGAGCTATTCCGAGCGTCAGCTTTACGAGGCGGCGCTGGAACGGCTGACCCGCGAAGTGGCGGCGGTCAGCGGCGTGGACGAGATGAACGCGCAAAAGACCGTCGGCACCGCGCTGACCTCGCGCGCGGCCTGAGCCCGTCACAGTTTTTCAGGATGCCGCGCGGGGTGACCCGCGCGGCATTCTTCTTTGGCGACGACGGAACCGGCGCCAATGGGCGACCGGCTGCCGCGCGATTCCAGAGCCCGCAACCGGAAATGAATTGACCCCAGAGAGATGTGACGCATTAATCCGGGGTTTTGGGGGGCGCATGGGCAGGGTATCCGATTGGGGCATTCCGGCGGGGCTGGTGGCGCTGAGCCTTGTTCCGGTCACGGCAGGCAGTGTCAGGCTGATGCAACTGGCCAGCGGAAACGCCACGGACGAAAACGCCCGGTTCTTCGACGCGCCGCTTCCGGCTGTTCTGCATATCGCGGCGGTCACGCTGTTCAGCCTGCTGGGTGCGATGCAATTTTCCCCGCGTCTGCGCCGTGTCATGCCGCGCTGGCACCGATGGGCGGGGAGGGTGGTCGTGCCCTGCGGTCTGGTGGCGGCGCTGACGGGCCTGTGGATGTCGCAGTTCTACGCGCTGCCGCCGACAGACGGCACGGCACTTTACCTCATACGGGCGGTCGTGGGGGGCTGGATGACCTTCGCCCTGTGCCGCGGCTATGTCGCCATCCGCCACCGCGACGTGGCCACGCACCGCGACTGGATGCTGCGCGGCTATGCCATCGGTATGGGGGCGGGCACGCAGGTGCTGACCAGTGTGCCCTATTTCCTGGCTGTGGGCATGCCCGACACCGCGACGCGCGCCGTTCTGATGGGGGCCGGCTGGGCGATCAACGCGGGCGTCGCCGAAGCGATCATCGCGCGCCGGGCCCGTCCTCGGGGTCTTGCCGTCGCCTGACCGCGGCCAGCCTGTGGACCCTGTCCCGTGCTTGCGCTATCAGGCGCCGACCCTTGCAGGAGCGCGCGCCATGTCCGGCCATGACACCCCGATCCCGATGACCGCCGCAAGATCCGGCCCGCTGCAAGGCGTGGCCGAGGTGCCGGGCGACAAGTCGATCAGCCACCGCGCGCTGATCCTGGGTGCGATGGCGGTCGGCGAGACCAGGATCACCGGCCTGCTGGAAGGCCAGGACGTGCTCGATACCGCCAAGGCGATGCGCGCCTTCGGGGCCGAGGTCACCCGGCACGGGCCGGGCGCCTGGTCGGTGCACGGCGTCGGCGTTGGCGGCTTCGCGGAGCCCGCCGACATCATCGACTGCGGCAATGCGGGCACCGGCGTGCGGCTGATCATGGGGTCGATGGCCACCACGGCGATGACGGTGACGTTCACCGGCGATGCCTCGCTCAGGAAGCGGCCGATGGGGCGGGTGACCGATCCGCTGGCGCTGTTCGGGGCGCGGGCCTATGGGCGCAGCGGCGGGCGACTGCCGATGACGGTGGTCGGCGCCGCCGATCCGCGCCCGGTGCGCTACACCGTGCCGGTGCCCTCGGCGCAGGTGAAATCGGCGGTGCTGCTGGCCGCGCTCAACGCGCCGGGCGAGACGGTGGTGATCGAGCGGGAACCCACGCGCGACCATTCCGAACGGATGCTGCTGGGTTTCGGCGCGCAGTTGACGGTGGAAAAGACCGCCGCGGGCGACGTGATCACCCTGCTCGGCCGCCCCGAGCTGCGGCCGCAAACGGTGGCGGTGCCGCGCGATCCGTCCTCGGCGGCGTTTCCGGTCTGTGCGGCGCTGATCGTCGAGGGGTCCGATATCCTGGTGCCCGGCGTCAGCCAGAACCTGACCCGCAACGGGCTTTACCGCACGCTGGTGGAGATGGGCGCCGACATCGCGTTTCAGAACCCGCGCGAAGAAGGCGGCGAGCCGGTGGCCGATCTGCGCGTCCGTTTCACCGGCACTCTGAAAGGTGTCGAGGTGCCGCCCGAGCGTGCGCCCAGCATGATCGACGAATTCCCGGTGCTGTCGGTCGTCGCCGCCTGCGCCGAGGGCACCACCGTGATGTGCGGCGTCAAGGAGATGCGCGTGAAGGAAAGCGACCGCATCGACGCGATGGCGCGCGGCCTTGAGGCCTGCGGCGTGCGGGTGGAAGAGGATGAGGATACGCTGATCGTGCACGGGATGGGCGCGGGCGGGGTGCCGGGTGGGGCGACCTGCGCCGTCCACCTCGACCACCGCATCGCGATGAGCTTTCTGGTTCTCGGCCTCGCATCGAAAAAGCCGGTCTGCGTTGATGACGGCTCGCCCATCGCGACCAGCTTTCCGATCTTCGAGGCGCTGATGGCGGGTCTTGGTGCCGAGATCCGGCGCGGCTAACTGGCCGAGGCAAGCAGCGCGCCGCGCTTGACCAGCCGCGCCCGTCGCTTGGGCCAGCGGCGGCCCGACCGGCCGAGGATCGCATCCTCGCGGATCGTGACGTGGTAGCCGCGGTTCAGCGCGGCCTCGGCCGTGGTGGCGACGCAGGCCGAGGCGTCGAGCCCGGCGATTTCCAGCGAGCCCACGCCAAGGTAATCCAGCAGCGCGTCCAGCGTGCCGTCGGCGAACCCGTCCTGCACCGACTTGTCGATCACATGGTCCACGTCCCTGATGGGCTCCACCAACTGCGCGCCGGGGCTGCCTGCCAGCGCGGTGCCGTGCATCGCAAGCTTCGACAGCAGCCGCATCCCCGGATCGCGCCAGCCGTGCCGCAGCGCCACGACCGGGCGCCCGGTCACCCGCGCGGCGTCGATCAGCGTCGAGATGCGGCGCATCACCGCCGCACGCTCGGCGGCGGGGTAGGGACCGGGCTCCAGAAAATCGCGCTGCAGGTCGATCAGCAGCAGCGCGCTGCGCTTGCGGCCTTTCGGGATCGGCGCGCCCGTGCTGACCTTCATCACCGGGCGCAGGATCATCACCAGCGCAGCGGCGGCCAGCAGCAAAATCAGGATCAGGGCAAAGACCATGCGCACTCCGGGGCGGCGGGCCCGCCGGTTGACAACAGACCCGAAGTGGAACAAGGGCGGGCGCGGGTCAAGGGGGCAGCGATGATCTTCACGGTGGCAATCGACGGACCGGCCGCGGCGGGCAAGGGCACCATCAGCCGCGCGGTGGCGGAACGCTTCGGGTTTGCGCATCTCGACACCGGATTGCTTTACCGTGCGGTGGGCGCCAGGGGTGGTGACCCGGTGGCGGCGGCCGAGGGTCTGACCCCGGCCGATCTGGCACGCGGTGACCTGCGCAGCGCCGACGCCGGGCAGGCCGCCAGCCGGATTGCCGCAATCCCCGAGGTGCGCGCGGCGCTGGTCGCCTTTCAACGCCGGTTTGCCCGCGCCGCGGGTGGCGCCGTGCTCGACGGGCGCGACATCGGCACGGTGATCTGCCCCGAGGCCGAGGTGAAGCTTTACGTCACCGCCTCGGACGCCGTCCGCGCGCATCGCCGCTGGCTGGAACTCGCGGCGCAGGGCGACCGGGTGACCGAGGCCGAGGTGCTGGCCCAGTTGCAGGAACGCGACCGCCGCGACAGCGAGCGGGCCACCGCGCCGCTGCGCCCCGCGCCGGATGCGCTCTTGCTTGACACGTCGGAACTGTCTATAGACGCCGCAGTCGAAAAGGCGGTGGAAGCCATTGACGCGCGGATCAGGCAGGGTCGGGCGTAAGCCCCGGCCCTTTGCGTTTTCCGCGGTCACGCCGAAAACCGCCATCGACGCCAACCAAAGACCGGCGGAGCCAACCGCAAGGCCAGAAAACACCCAAGAAGGAAACTTTACCGCATGTGCGCCAAAGCTAGCATGGAAGAATTCGAAGCTCTCCTGAAGGAGAGCCTGGAAATCGACACCCCCGCCGAGGGCTCTGTCGTCAAGGGCAAGGTCATCGCCATCGAGGCGGGCCAGGCCATCATCGACGTCGGCTACAAGATGGAAGGCCGCGTCGATCTGAAGGAATTCGCCAACCCGGGCGAGCAGCCGAACATCAAGGTCGGCGACGAGGTCGAGGTCTATCTGGACCGCGTCGAGAACGTCCGTGGCGAGGCTGTCATCAGCCGCGACAAGGCCCGCCGCGAGGAAGCCTGGGACCGGCTCGAAAAAGCCTATGCCAACGAGACCCGCGTCGAAGGCGCGATCTTCGGCCGCGTCAAGGGCGGCTTCACCGTCGATCTTGGCGGTGCCGTTGCGTTCTTGCCCGGCAGCCAGGTTGACGTTCGCCCGGTGCGTGACGCCGGCCCGCTGATGGGCCTCAAGCAACCGTTCCAGATCCTCAAGATGGACCGCCGCCGTGGCAACATCGTGGTGTCGCGCCGTGCGATCCTCGAAGAAAGCCGCGCCGAGCAGCGCGCCGAAGTGATCGGCAACCTGACCGAAGGCCAGACCATCGACGGCGTCGTCAAGAACATCACCGAATATGGTGCGTTCGTTGACCTCGGCGGCGTGGATGGCCTGCTGCACGTCACCGACATGGCCTGGCGCCGCGTCAACCATCCGTCGGAAATCCTGTCGATCGGCGAGACCATCAAGGTTCAGGTCATCAAGATCAACAAGGAAACCCACCGCATCAGCCTCGGCATGAAGCAGTTGCTGGCGGATCCGTGGGATTCGGTCGAAAAGAGCTATCCGATCAACTCGGTCCACAAGGGCCGCGTCACCAACATCACCGACTACGGCGCCTTCGTGGAGCTGGAGCCGGGGGTCGAGGGCCTTGTCCACGTCTCGGAAATGTCCTGGACCAAGAAGAACGTGCACCCCGGCAAGATCGTCTCGACCTCGCAAGAGGTGGACGTCATGGTGCTGGAGATCGACAGCGCCAAGCGCCGTGTGTCGCTGGGCCTGAAGCAGACGATGCGCAACCCATGGGAAGTCTTCGCCGAAACCCACCCGGTCGGCACCCCGATCGAGGGCGAGGTGAAGAACATCACCGAGTTCGGCCTGTTCGTCGGGCTCGACAACGACATCGACGGCATGGTGCACCTCAGCGACCTGAGCTGGGACCAGCGCGGCGAAGATGCGATCCAGAACTACCGCAAGGGCGACAGCGTGAAAGCCGTCGTCACCGAGGTGGACACCGAGAAGGAGCGGATCTCGCTTTCCGTCAAGGCGCTGGGCGAGGATACCTTCACCGACGCCGTTGACGGCGTGAAGCGCGGCACGGTCATCACCACGACCGTGACGGCGATCGAGGATGGCGGCATCGAAGTGGAATACAACGGCATGAAGTCGTTCATCCGCCGTTCCGACCTATCGCGCGACCGGGCTGAACAGCGCCCCGAGCGGTTCCAGGTCGGCGACCACGTCGACGCCCGCGTGACCAACATCGACAGCAAGACCCGTCGTCTGGGTCTGTCGATCAAGGCGCGCGAGATCGCCGAAGAAAAGGAAGCCGTGGAACAGTATGGCTCGTCCGACTCGGGCGCCTCGCTGGGCGATATCCTCGGCGCGGCCCTGAAGGCCGACCGCACCTGAGGCCGCAGGCCCCAAGCGAACGAACCGGAGCGGCCCCCTTGCGGGGGCCGTTTCCATTTGGCGATTCGCCCGGCCGATGCATGCCGCGGTGCAGCAACCGCCCCGAACCTGCCGCGAGGTGCGGCACGGCGCCGAAAACCTTGGATCAGAGGCCAAAAATTGCCGCCATTCCAATGGCTTTCCTGTTTGTCGCCCGGAAAATTGGCCTTATAGTTGCGCGACGCCAGGACGTTGGCGACGGCCGACCGCTCGCAGGGGGATAGTGCGCATGATCCGCTCGGAACTGATTGAGAAGATCGCCGCCGAAAATCCACATCTCTACCAGCGCGATGTCGAGAAGATCGTCAACACGATCTTCGAAGAGGTCATCGAGGCGCTGGCCCGTGGCGACCGGGTGGAACTGCGCGGCTTCGGCGCCTTCTCGGTGAAGAAGCGCGATGCCCGCACCGGGCGCAACCCCCGCACCGGCGAGGCCGTCGAGGTCGAGGAAAAGGCGGTGCCTTTCTTCAAGACCGGCAAGCTGCTGCGCGATCGGCTGAACGGAAAGCAGGGCTGAATGCGGGTTCTCAAGCTTCTCGTGCTGGCCGTGCTGGCGGTGGCGCTGGTCGTGATTGCGATGGCGAACCGCGGCCTTGTCACGCTCGACCTGCTGCCGACCGAGTTCAGCGATTTCCTCGGATTCCGCTGGACGGCCGAGGTGCCGCTGTTCCTGGTGATCTTCGGGGCGGCGGCGGTCGGGCTGGTGCTGGGCTTCGTCTGGGAATGGCTGCGCGAGGGCAAACACCGCAAGCAGGCCGCGACCGGCAAGCGCCAGGTGACGGCGCTGTCGCGCGAGGTCAGCCGCCTGCACGAACAGCATGCCAAGCCCAAGGATGAGGTTCTGGCGCTGCTCGACGCCCCGGCGCGGGCACGCAAGGGCTGAAGAAAGACGCCTTCGGCGAGGATATTTTTGCCAAGATGAATGGGACGGGCACCGTCAGGGTGAAGATTTGCGGCCTGCGCGATCCGGCGCATGTCGTGGCGGCGGCCGAGGCGGGCGCGGCCTATGTCGGGTTCGTGTTCTTCGAACGCTCGCCGCGCCATCTGGGTGTGCTCGCCGCGCGCGAGGCGGCCCTGGCCGCGCCCCGCGGCGTGGTGAAGGTCGGGCTGACGGTCGATGCAGCCGACGGCGAGCTTGAGGCGATCCTGAACCGGGTGCCGCTCGACATGTTGCAGCTTCACGGCCACGAAAGCCCCGCCCGCGTCGCCGAGGTGCGCGCCCGGTTCGGCCTGCCGGTGATGAAGGCGGTGGGCGTGGCCGGGCCGGAAGACCTGGCCGCGCTGGACGACTATGCGGCGGTGGCGGACCAGATCCTGGTTGACGCCAAACCCCCCAAGGGCGCCGTGCTGCCGGGCGGCAATGGTCTGGCCTTCGACTGGCGGCTGATCGCGGCGCGGCGCTGGCTGAAGCCGTGGATGCTGGCGGGCGGATTGACGCCTGGCAATGTGGCCGAGGCGATCCGGCTGACCGGGGCGCGACAGGTCGATGTGTCCTCGGGCGTCGAGACCGCGCCGGGAGTGAAGGACGAAGCGTTGATCCGCGCCTTCATCGCAGCCGCGCGGCGCTGAGGCGCGCTTTACCGCGCCCGCCATTGGCGCTACATCCGGTGAGATTTTCCGGGAGACATCAGACATGGCCGACGACCTCTTCAACAGCTTCATGCGCGGTCCCGACGAGAACGGCCGCTTTGGCCAGTTCGGCGGGCGCTTTGTCAGCGAAACGCTGATGCCGCTGATCCTGTCGCTAGAGGAGGAATATGAGCGCGCCAAGGTCGATCCGACCTTCTGGGCCGAGATGGACGACCTGTGGACGCACTACGTCGGCCGCCCCTCGCCGCTCTATTACGCCGACCGCCTGACCGCGCATCTGGGCGGTGCCAAGATCTACATGAAGCGCGATGAGTTGAACCACACCGGCGCGCACAAGATCAACAACGTGCTGGGCCAGATCATCCTGGCCCGCCGGATGGGCAAGACCCGCATCATCGCGGAAACCGGCGCGGGCCAGCACGGCGTCGCCACCGCGACCGTCTGCGCCAAGTTCGGGCTGAAGTGCATCGTCTACATGGGCGCGCATGACGTCGAACGGCAATCGCCCAACGTATTCCGCATGAAGCTGCTGGGGGCCGAGGTGATCCCGGTGACCTCGGGGCGCGGCACGCTGAAGGACGCGATGAACGATGCGCTGCGCGACTGGGTCACCAACGTGCGCGACACCTTCTACTGCATCGGCACGGTGGCGGGGCCGCACCCCTATCCGGCGATGGTGCGCGATTTCCAGTCGATCATCGGCAAGGAAGCCCGCGCCCAGATGCTGGAGCGTGAAGGCCGACTGCCCGACACGCTGGTGGCCGCAATCGGCGGCGGGTCCAACGCGATGGGGCTGTTCTTCCCGTTCCTTGACGATACCTCGGTGAAGATCATCGGCGTCGAAGCGGGCGGCAAGGGCGTCGATGACCGGATGGAGCATTGCGCCAGCCTGACCGGCGGGCGGCCCGGCGTGCTGCACGGCAACAAGACCTATCTGTTGCAGGATGCCGACGGGCAGATCCTCGAAGGCTTCTCGATCTCGGCCGGGCTCGATTATCCCGGCATCGGGCCGGAACACGCTTGGCTGCACGACATCGGCCGCGCCGAATATGTGGCGATCACCGATGCCGAGGCGCTGGAGGCGTTTCAGCTTTGCTGCCAGCAGGAAGGCATCATCCCGGCGCTGGAACCGAGCCACGCGCTGGCCCATGTGATGAAGATCGCGCCGACGCTGCCGAAGGATCACCTGATCATCATGAACATGTGCGGGCGGGGCGACAAAGACATCTTCACCGTGGCCCGCCATCTGGGCGTGACGCTGAAGACCTGACCGGTCTCAGTCCGCCGCGTAAAGCCCCAGCACGTCCAGCGGCACCACCGTGAGGGTGCGGCGGTGGGTGGCACGCAGGTTCACCTGCGGCGCGGCGCCTTCCTCATGCGCCTGCAGGAAGCGGCCCGCGCACAGGCACCACTGGTCCCCCGGCTTCAGCCCGGCAAAGCCGAACTCGGGCCGCGGGGTGGACAGGTCGTTACCGAGGTATTTCGACAGCGCGAGGAACTCGGCCGTCATCACCGCGCAGACGGTGTGCATGCCGCGGTCCGCCGCCGCCGTGTCGCAGCAGCCGTTGCGGAAGAAGCCGGTCAATGGGGTGCGCGAACATTCCTCCAGCTTGCCGCCGAGCACGTTCACCGAGGGGTGCATTGCCGACATCTATCTGCTCCTGCCAGTCCGGTGCCGCGATCATAGGGGCTTTGGCGCCAAGATCGAGTCCTGCCCGCGACCTAGAGCCCGGCGGCGATCTTGCGGAACATCGCGATGTTGCCGGTCTCGACGCCCGCATCCTCGAACTGGCGGTCGGCGGAATTGACGGCGATCACCACGCCACGGGCGCGGTTGACGTAGATGTACTGGCCATAGATGCCGATGGCGTAGAACTCCTGCCCGGCGCCCGGCCCGTCGGCCGGAATCCACCATTGATACCCATAGCGAACCGCCCCCGGCGCCGTCGGCGCACTGGGGGTGGTGGAGGCCGTGACCCAGTCGGCGGGAACCACCTGCTGGCCGTCCCATTGACCGTCTTGGAGGTAAAGCTGGCCCAGCCGGGCATAGTCGCGCGTGGTCATGTTCAGCCCGCCCAGCGCGAAGGCGACGCCCTTGCCGTCAGTCACATAATAGGCCGCCGAGATGACGCCGATCGGGCGCAGGATGCGCGCGTCCAGCAACTCGGGCAGCGACTGGCCGGTGGCGCCACGGATCACCATGCTGATCACATGGGTGTCGATCGAGACATAGTGCCAGGTCTTGCCGGGCGGATTGTCGCGCGCCTTCAGCCCGGCGGCGAACCCATCCATCGAGCCGCCAAGCGCCAGAACCCGGCCCATCTTGTTGATATCGGACCAGAAATCCAGATAATCCTCGTTGAACGTCACGCCCGAGGCCATGTTCAGCACGTTGCGGATCGTCGCGCCGTCATAGGCCGAGCCTTTCAGCGCGGGGGCATACTTCGTCACCGGATCGTCCAGCGAGGCGATCTTGCCCTCGGCCAGTTCGATGCCGAACAGCGCCGACAGGAAGCTTTTCGCGACCGACCACGAGATGCGCAGGTCGCCCGGCCCGGTGCCCCGATAGTAACCCTCGCTGACCACCTTGCCGTCCTTCAGCACGACAAGGCCGGTGATCGTGCGGTCCTTGATCCACTGCGCGGCCTCGGGCGGCAGGGCCATGGCGATGCCCTGCGGCAGCGGTGTGGCCACGGGAGCGGGGGCCATCGCCCTGGTCAGGAACATCCTGTCCATGTGGCTGAAGTTTTCCACGATGCGATCGGCCTCGAAGAGCCGGTTGACGGCCAGAAGCCGGGTGATCTCCTCCCGCTTCCAGACGCCAAGCGCGGCGATGACGAGGATCACGACCAGCAGCAGGCGGAGGATACGGCGCATGGCGGCTCCGGGGTTCAGGGCATGGTGCAACTGAGCATGGCGGCGTGGCGTGAGGCAAGCCTGTCGTGAGGGCAGGTCGGCAGCAGGTCGGCAATGGTCAGCGGAACTTGTCGGCCAGCCGTTGCAGCGGATCGGGCTCCGGAACCTCGGGCGGGCTGTCGGCGCGATTTTTTGGCGAAAAATCGGGCTTCTTCGGGGCCTCCGGTGCCTCGCCACCGCCCGAGCGGGGCGGCGCGGTGCGCAGCGCGACGGCGTTCTGGAACCGGCCGCCGTCGCCCTCGGCCAGTGCCGCCGCGCCGTCCGAGATGCCCATCAGTAACTCCTCGATCCAGTTTTCGTCGGCCTTGCCGAAGTCGTGCAGCACGTAATCCGCCACCCGGTCCTTGTGGCCGGGGTGGCCGATGCCGATCCGCACTCGCCCGTAAGCCTCGCCGATATGGGCGTGGATGGATCGCAGCCCGTTGTGGCCTGCATGTCCGCCGCCCTGCTTCAGGCGCAGCTTGCCGGGGGCAAGGTCCAATTCGTCATGGAACACGGTCACGTCAGCGGGTGTCAGCTTGTAGAACCGCATCGCCTCGCCGACCGATTGGCCTGAAAGGTTCATGAAGGTGCCGGGTTTCAGGACCGCCACCTTTTCGGCGCCAAGCCGACCCTCGGCCACCATGCCCTGAAAGCGCCCGCGCCAGGGCGTGAATCCGTGATCGGCGGCGATCCGGTCGACCGCCATGAAGCCGATGTTGTGGCGATTCCGGGCATAGTGCGCGCCGGGATTGCCGAGGCCGACGAAAAGCCGCATCGCGCGCGTCCTGACAGAGGGGTCCGTTGCGCCCCGTTCTGCCCGCATGGGGGCGAAAATGCCAGAGGGGGCCGCCAAAAAGAAAACGCGGGGCGCGCAACCGAATGCGCGCCCCGCGTCAATTCTTCACCGCGGCAGGCGTCAGGCCTCGGCGGCTTCGCCTTCTTCGTTGTCGGTCGACCGCAGGCCCGAGGGCGCCGCGACGTTGGCGATCACGAAGTTCCGCTCGATCGTGGCCCGTGCGCCTTCCGGCAGTTCCACGTCGTTGATGTGGATCACGTCTCCGATATCCTTGCCGGTCAGGTCGACCGTGATGTGATCGGGAATGTTCTCCGCGGTCACTTCCAGTTCCACTTCCGGGCGCACCACGACCAGGGTGCCGCCGCGCTTGAGGCCCGGCGAGGCTTCATGGTTGATGAAGGTGACGTGGATGAACAGGGCGATGCGGCTGTTGCGGTGAAGCCGCATCAGGTCGACGTGGGTCGGGGTGTCTTTCACCACGTCACGCTGCACGCCGCGGCAGATCACGCGCACATCCTCCTGGCCTTCGACCTTGAGGTTGAACAGCGTTTGCAGGAAGCGGCCCGCTTTCAGTTTTTTCAGCAGCGGATAGTAGTCGAAGTTCAGCGGGACGGGCTCTTTGCCATCACCGTAAACGATACCGGGTACGTTGCCCTCACGACGAGCTTGACGAGCGGCCCCCTTGCCTGTCCCCGTCCGTACCTCGGCGTGAAGATCAGGGATCTCACCAGCCATTGAGGATACTCCATTGGTGTTACCGACCGCCCTCCAAGGGTGCGCGGCCGCGAAGGCGAGCCTATAGGGCAGATCGGCCTTGAAGAAAAGGCCAAAAGCGGGGCCCGCCTTGCCGTTTCTCGGGCGTCGCGCTACCTCTGCCGCGCCCGCCAGTGCTGGGCCGGAGCTCACCCCATGTCGATTCTCGCCTCGCTTCACGCCGCGCGTGCGCCACTTGCCAGCTTTGCCGCGATGGGTGTCCTCTGGGGGGCTTACGCCGGAATGGTGCCCGCGACTAAGGCCATGCTGGGCGTGGATGACGCGCAATGGGGGCTGTTGTTTCTGTGCTCGTCCTCGGCGGCGGTCTGCGCGATGCTGTTCGCGCCGCGGCTGGGCGGGCTGCTGGGCGGGGCGGTGCTGCCGGTGTCTACCTTGGCGATGGCGCTGGTCTTCGCGCTGCCGGGGCATCTGACTCAGGTGATCCTGTTCGCCCCGTCGATGATGCTGCTGGGCATGACATCGGGCTCGCTCGACGTGCTGATGAACGCGCGCGTCAGCAGCATCGAGACCGCGCGCGGGATGCACCTGATGAGCCTGAACCACGCCGCCTATTCCTTTGCCTATGCCGCGGGCGCCTCGGCCACCGGGGTGGCGCGGCTTGCGGGGTATGGGCCGGCGGCGGTGCTGACCACGGCCGCGCTGGTCGCTGCCGGGCTGGCGCTGCTGACGATCGAGCGCGACGCGCGCATCCCCGGCCTGACGCGCGGGCGCGGGGTGGGGGCGGGGCCGCTGGGTCTGGTGCCGGTGATCGGCGGGGTGGTGATCCTGATCGCCTTCCTGGCCGAGAACGCGGCCGAGGCCTGGTCGGCGCTGCACATCGAACGCACGCTGGGGGGCGAGCCGGGGGTGGGCAGCTACGGACCCGCGCTGCTGGGGCTGACGATGGGCATCGGGCGGATGTCGGGCCATGTCCTGTCGGCCCGGTTGCCCGAGGCCGCGCTGTTGCGCTGGGCCACGCTGACCGCCTCGGCAGGCGCGGTGATCGCGGCGCTGGCCCCCTCGACGGGGGTCGCCTACCTCGGTTTCATCGTGCTGGGGCTGGGGGTCTCGGTGATCGCGCCGCTGGCGCTGGCGCTGATCGGGCGACTGGTGGACCCAGCGCGGCGCACCCGCGCCATCGCGCGGGCCTCGATGCTGGGCTACCTCGGCTTCTTCTTCGGGCCGCCGTCGCTGGGCGCGCTGTCGAACGCCTTCGGGCTGCGGGTGTCCTTTGGCGCGGTGGCGGCGGCGCTGCTGCTGCTGCTGCCGCTGACGCCGATGCTGATGCGGCGCAGCCCGGCGCGGGTGTGACCGGGGAAAAGGGTGGGGGGCTGTCTGCCCCCCACACCCCCTGAGGATATTTGCGCCAAGATGAATGGTGGGGGCGGGGTCAGGCCCAACTGCCCTCGAAATCCGCCGGGATCAGCAGGTTCTCGCGGCGGAGCGCCTTGACGTCGCGTTCGCCGCAGAGCGCCATCGAGACGTCAAGCTCCTTGCGGATCACCTCGAGCGCGGTGGCAACGCCCTTCTGCCCCATCGCGCCAAGGCCGTAGATGTAGCTGCGGCCGATGTAGGTGCCGTGGGCGCCCAGCGCCAGCGCCTTCAGCACGTCCTGGCCCGAGCGGATGCCGCTGTCCATGTGCACCTCGACCCGGTCGCCGACCGCGCGCACGATGTTCGGCAGCATCCGGATCGCCGACAGCGCGCCATCCAGTTGGCGGCCGCCGTGGTTGGACACGATGATCGCATCGGCGCCGAAGTCGCCGGCGCGTTTGGCATCCTCGACGTCGAGGATGCCCTTGAGGATGATCTTGCCGCCCCACATCTCGCGCAGGCGCTTGATCTTGCCCCAGTCGAGCTGCGGGTCGAACTGCTCGTTGGTCCAGGCCATCAGCGAGGACGGGTCGCCGACGCCCTTGGCATGGCCGACGATGTTGCCGAAGAACCGCCGTCTGGTTTGCAGCATCTCCAGCCCCCAGCCCCATTTGGTGGCGAGGTTGATCATCGTCGGGATCGTCAGCTTGGGCGGCGCCGACAGGCCGTTCTTCAGATCCTTGTGGCGCTGGCCGAGGATTTGCAGATCGAGCGTCAGCACCATCGCCGAGCATTTGGCGGCCTTGGCGCGGTTGATGATGTTCTCGACGAACTCCCAGTCCTTCATCACATAAAGCTGGAACCAGAACGGTTTGGTGGTATGCGCCGCGACATCCTCGATCGAGCAGATCGACATCGTCGAGAGGGTGAAGGGCACGCCGAATGTCTCGGCGGCGCGGGCGGCGAGAATTTCGCCGTCGGCGTGCTGCATTCCGGTCAGCCCGACCGGGGCGAGGGCGACCGGCATCGCGACCTTCTCGCCGATCATCGTCGAGGCGGTCGAGCGGCCCGACATGTCCACCGCCACCTTCTGGCGCAGGCGCAGGCGCTGGAAATCGGTCGAGTTGTCGCGGAAGGTCTGTTCGGTATAGCTGCCCGACTCTGCGTAGTCGTAGAACATTTTCGGCACCCTGCGCCGGTAGATCCGTTTCAGGTCGTCGATGCAGGTGATCACGGGCATGGGCGTTGTTCCCTTATGGCGAGATTGGTCATCTTCCTTTACCGATCTCGCGTGGTTTCGGCAATCCGGCGTTGACCTCGATCAGGTCGGGCGCGTTTCCTCGGGGCGCTCGAAGCGGCGGTCGGGCACGATCCACATCAGCGCAACCAGGACGACACCCGCCAGCGCCAGCCAGTTGTTCACGAAGGCGAGCCCGAGCGCGACCAGATAGATCAGCACCGAGGCCTTGTCTTTCCACGACTTGCCAAGGGCGCGGGCGAAGTCCGACGCAGGCCCGTGCTGGGCGATCAGCGCGCGCTCCAGCAGGTAATAGGCCGCGCCGCACATCAGAAGATCGAGGATGTAGAGCGCCATCGGCACTTCGGCAAATTCGTTCTCGCCGACGAACCCGGTGGCGAAGGGCATCAGCGAGAGCCAGAACAGCAGGTGCAGATTGGCCCAGAGCACCCAGCCGCCGACATGCCTGACGGCCTGAAACATGTGGTGGTGGTTGTTCCAGTAGATGCCGACATTGGCGAAGGACAGCACGTAGGACAGGAACACCGGGATCAGCGGTTGCAGCGCGGCCAGGTCATGGCCGTGCGGCACATGCAGTTCCAGCACCATGATGGTGATGATGATGGCCAGCACGCCATCCGAGAACGCCTCGATCCGCCCCTTGGTCATTCGGTCTTCCCCGCGCCCGTCGTGGAATCCTAGGCGGGGCGGGGGCGCCGATCAAGGCATTGCGGCGCGGCGGGGGGCGGTTGGTTTCGCCGACCAAGCCCGGAACAGCGCCGCGCGGGTGCCGCGCGGATGGAGGGGAACCACCTTCGGTGCCGGCGCGGAGGGTGTATGCAGCAGGGCGTAGTCGCGCGCCATGTCCTCGGCGCGCGCGCGCACCTTGCAGAGCCGCGTCCAGAGCCGGGCCGTGGCCACCTCGCGCGCGTCGCGGTGGCTTTCGGGCGCAGTCTGCCAGCGGGCCAGCGTGGTTTCGGTGATCAGGATCTCGATCGCCGCGAGCTTGGCCACGGTGACGAAATGGCCCCACCCCCCGTCCGGCATCCGCACCGGGGAGAAGAACGGGGCGCCTTCGGCCATCAGCACGTCGGCCATGAAATCGGCGACCGGTGATCGGGGATAGATCGCGTCCAGCATCGCGCGGATGTCCTCCCGTTCTGCAACTCGTCCCAGCATGGCCAAGCCCTCCGGACTTGCGATTGACGTCTGCACAGGTTGTGCCCTCAAAGAGTCAATGTCCGGTGTAGAGCGGTGCAGAACTATGGCATTTGCGCGGAAATGCCGGGCCATTCCGGTCGGCGCGGCGTTCCGCCGATGGCGGACCGGTCGCCCGGACCGGAACCCGAGACTCAGATCGCCCCGATTCCGCGCAGGATGATGCCCTTGACGCTGTCCTTCGCCGCCTTCCACTGCCGGTCGGTCAGCGGCTTGCCGCCGTTCAGCGTCTCGATCTGGTGGCCGAAGTCGGCGTAGTGCTGGGTGCTGGCCCAGAGCATGTAGAGCAGGTGATGCGGATCGACCGGCGCCATCTTGCCCTCGTCGATCCAGCGCCGGATCAGTGCCACGCGACCCTCGGTCCAGTCCCTGAGCGTCGTTTCCAGATAGTCCTGGATCACCGGCGCGCCATGCATCACCTCGCTTGCCCAGACCTTGGAGCCGTGCGGATGGCGGCGCGAGATTTCCATCTTGGCGTCGATATAGGCGCCGATCCCCTCGGCCGGCCCGGCGGCATCATCCATGCTGTCGGCGGCGTGCAGCCAGATCTCGAAAATGTCGCGCACCAAGCGGCGGTAAAGCTCTTCCTTGGTGGCGAAGTAGTAATGCAGGTTCGCCTTCGGCAGCCCCGCCATGTCGGCGATCAACTGCATCGTCGCCCCGCCGAAGCCCGCCTCGGCAAAGACTTTCTCGGCGGCCGACAAGATGAGCGCCTCGCGCTCACGGCGGATGTCGGTGCGGCGCGGCGGGCGGGGATCGGCGGTCATGCGGGCGGAACCCTTCAAGATTTCCGTTGACCGGATGGTCAAGGTATGGTGCGCTTGCCCTGACCATATGGTCAGGATTGGATTCGGACAAGCGTCCGGCCGAAGGTGCCCCAGAGCGCCGCGGTGGACAGGGAGATCGCGATGACCGCACCCGGCGCAAACCTGCGCATCAATGGCGAGCGGCTGTGGGACAGCCTGATGGAGATGGCGAAGATCGGCCCCGGCATCGCGGGCGGCAACAACCGCCAGACCCTGACCGACGACGACGCCAAAGGCCGCGCGCTGTTCCAAGGGTGGTGCGAGGCGGCCGGTTGCTCGATGGGTCTGGACCGGATGGGCACCATGTTCGCCCGCCGCGAGGGGACCGACCCCGACGCGGCTCCGGTCTACATCGGCTCGCACCTTGATACGCAGCCGACCGGCGGGAAATACGACGGTGTGCTGGGTGTGCTGGGCGGGCTGGAGGTGCTGCGCACGATGAACGACCTCGGCATCCGGACGCGGCACCCGGTGGTGCTGACAAACTGGACCAACGAGGAAGGCACACGGTTCGCCCCGGCGATGCTGGCCTCGGGCGTCTTCGCCGGGATGCACACGCAGGACTGGGCCTATGCCCGCACGGATGCCGAGGGCAAGACCTTCGGCGATGAACTGAAGCGGGTCGGCTGGCGTGGCGACGAGGTGGTCGGCGCCCGCAAGATGCACGCGATGTTCGAGCTGCACATCGAGCAGGGGCCGATTCTGGAGGCCGAGGGCAAGGAGATCGGCGTGGTCACGCATGGTCAGGGCCTGTGGTGGCTGCAGATCACGCTGACCGGGCGGGAGGCGCATACCGGATCGACCCCGATGGCGATGCGGGTGAACGCAGGCCTCGGCATGGCGCGGATCATCGAGCGGGTGCACCAGATCGCCATGAGCCACCAGCCGAACGCGGTCGGCGCGGTGGGGCAGGCGAACGTTTCCCCGAACTCGCGCAACGTGATTCCGGGGCGTGCGGTCTTCACGGTCGACATTCGCTCGCCCGAGCAGGGCAAGCTTGACCTGATGCGGGCCGAGGTGGAACGCGCGGCCCATGCGGTCGCGGCGGAGCTTGGGCTGGGGTGCGAGATCGAGGCGGTGGGGCACTTCGACCCCGTCACCTTCGACCCCGGTCTGGTGAAGGTCGTGCGCGGCGCGGCGGAACGGCTGGGCTATTCCGACATGGATATCATCTCGGGCGCCGGCCACGACGCCTGCTGGATCAACCGGGTGGCGCCGACTGTGATGATCATGTGCCCCTGCGTGGGCGGGCTGTCGCACAACGAGGCCGAGGAGATTTCGCCGGAGTGGGCGAAGGCCGGAACGGATGTGCTGTTCCACGCCGTGCTGGAGACGGCGGGGGTGGTTTCCTGAGGCAGGCGCCGGGGGGCTGTCTGCCCCCCCGGACCCCCCGAGGATATTTGTGGACCGAAAATGGGGCGGCAGCCCCGAGGGTTTGGCGGGAGCATCATGAGCACCATCATCAAGAACGGCACCATCGTCACCGCCGACCTGACCTACAAGGCCGACGTGAAGATCGAGGGCGGTAGGATCACCGAGATCGGGCCGAACCTGACCGGCGGCACGGTGCTGGATGCCACCGGCTGCTACGTCATGCCGGGGGGGATCGACCCCCATACGCACCTGGAAATGCCGTTCATGGGCACCTATTCCTCGGACGATTTCGACTCTGGCACCCGCGCCGCGCTGGCGGGCGGCACCACGATGGTAGTGGATTTCGCGCTGCCCGCGCCGGGGCAGGGGCTGCTGGACGCGCTCAGCATGTGGCACAACAAGTCGGGCCGGGCGCATTGCGACTATTCCTACCACATGGCGGTGACGTGGTGGGGCGAGCAGGTCTTCGACGAGATGAAAACCGTTGTGGATCAGGGCATTAACACCTTCAAGCACTTCATGGCCTACAAAGGCAGCCTGATGGTGAACGACGACGAGATGTTCGCCAGCTTCCGCCGCTGCGCCGAACTGGGCGCGCTGCCGCTGGTGCACGCCGAGAACGGCGACGTGGTGGCGGAACTGTCGGCGCGGCTGCTGGCCGACGGGAACGTGGGGCCGGAAGCGCATGCCTACAGCCGCCCGCCGCAGGTGGAGGGCGAGGCGACCAACCGCGCGATCATGATCGCCGACATGGCGGGGGTGCCGCTTTATGTCGTGCACACCTCCTGCGAGGAGTCGCACGAGGCGATCCGCCGGGCGCGGATGCAAGGCAAACGGGTCTGGGGCGAGCCGCTGATCCAGCACCTGACGCTCGACGACAGCGAATACCTGAACAAGGACTGGGACCACGCCGCGCGGCGCGTGATGAGCCCGCCGTTCCGCGACAAGAAGCACCAGGACAGCCTGTGGGCCGGGTTGCAGTCCGGCAGTCTCTCCGTTGTGGCGACCGACCATTGCGCCTTCACGACCGCGCAGAAGCGCACCGGCGTTGGCAACTTCACCAAGATTCCAAACGGCACCGGCGGGCTGGAGGACCGGATGCCGATGCTCTGGACCTATGGGGTTAACACCGGACGGTTGACGATGAATGAATTCGTCGCCGTCACCTCGACCAACATCGCGAAAATTCTGAACTGCTACCCGAAGAAAGGCGCGGTGCTGGTCGGGGCGGATGCCGATCTGGTGGTCTGGGATCCGAAGGCCAGCAAGACCATCACCGCCGCCAAACAGCAATCCGCGATTGATTACAATGTGTTCGATGGCAAGGTTGTGACGGGCCTGCCGCGCTTCACGCTGACCCGCGGGCATGTGGCGGTGACCGAAGGTGCGATGACCTCGCGCGAGGGGCATGGCCAGTTCGTGGCGCGCGAGCCCAACGGCGCGGTGAACCGGGCGCTGTCGGCGTGGAAGGAATTGACGGCGCCGCGCCCGGTGCAGCGCGCGGGCATTCCGGCGAGCGGGGTCTAGGGGACCAGATGCTCCAACTCCGGCAGCAGCACGACGCTTTCCTGTTCATGCGGGTCGGTGCGGGCGATCACCGCCACGGCGGGCCGGTCCGACACGTTCATCGGCAGATGCGGCATGTCGGCCGGGATGTAGAGGATTTCGCCCTCGGACACCAACATCTTGTGTTCCAGCCGCGCGCCCCAGAACATCACAGTCTCGCCCGACACGGCGTAGATCGCGGTTTCGTGGGTGGTGTGCTTGTGGGCCTTGGCGCGGCCGCCGGGCGGGATGGTCAGCAGGTGCATGCAGATGCCTTCCGCCCCCATCCGCTCGGCCGAGACGCCTTCGACGTAGGTGAAGCCCTGCTTGCCGGCGTAGGTGGCGCTGGGGCGGATTTTCTGACATGATTTCAACATGGAAGGCCTTTCGCGTGTGCAGGATACGACGGCGATGATACAGCAGGGCGAGGCCGCTGCACAGTCGGGTGCGCCGGTGGTCGAGGCGCGCGGGCTTGGCCTGACGTTCGTCACCGATGACGGGCCGGTGCAGGCGCTGACAGGGGTCAACCTGACAATTTCCAAGGGCGATTTCGTCAGCTTCATCGGCCCTTCGGGTTGCGGCAAGACCACCTTCCTGCGCGCCATCGCGGCGCTGGAGGTGCCGACCGAAGGCACGCTGACGGTGAACGGGATGACCCCCGACGCGGCGCGGCGGGCGCGGGCCTATGGCTATGTGTTCCAGGCGGCGGGCCTGTATCCGTGGCGCACGATTGCGGGGAATGTGAAACTGCCGTTGGAGATCATGGGCTTTTCCAAGGTGGAACAGGATGAGCGTGTTCGAAAAGTGCTGGAGCTGGTGGACCTTGACGGCTTCGGCAACAAGTTCCCCTGGCAGCTTTCGGGGGGGATGCAGCAGCGCGCCAGCATCGCCCGCGCACTGGCGTTTGACGCCGATATCCTGTTGATGGACGAACCCTTTGGTGCACTTGACGAAATCGTCCGCGACAGGTTGAACGAAGAGTTGCTGAAGTTGTGGAACAGGACCGGGAAAACCATTGGATTCGTGACACATTCCATCCCCGAGGCGGTCTATCTTTCAACCCGGATCGTGGTGATGAGCCCGCGCCCCGGCCGGATCACCGACGTGATCGAAAGCCCCTTGCCGCGCGAACGGCCGCTGGAGATCCGCGACACTCCGGAGTTCATCGCGGTGGCGCATCGGGTGCGTGAAGGGCTGCGGGCGGGGCATTCCTATGAAGTCTGAACGGACCGTTCGGGGGGCACCGAAAACACACCGAAAACACACCGATTTGGCACCGACATGGACACCGATGCCGGAGGCATGCGCATGAAGTCTGCCGGGCCTGTGGCGGTGGTGCTGCTGGCGATCCTGGTGTTGTGGTATGCCGGGTCGGTCTGGCTGAACGCGCAATGGGTCTATGATCAGGCCGCGCGCGCGAACACCACGGTGACGCTGGCCGAGGTGATCCCGCAGACGCTGAACCAGAGCCGCCCGGTGCTGCCCGCGCCGCATCAGGTGGCGGTGGAGTTGTGGAAGACGGTGGTGATGACCGCGCCCACCTCGAAGCGCAGCCTGATCTACCACGGCTGGGTCACGCTTTCCGCCACGCTGCTGGGCTTTGCCATCGGCACCGCGGCGGGGGTGCTGCTGGCGGTCGGCATCGTGCACAGCCGCGCGATGGACATGAGCGTGATGCCCTGGGCCATCGCCAGCCAGACCATCCCCATCCTTGCCATTGCGCCGATGATCATCGTGGTGATGAACTCGGTCGGCGTCACCGGATTGATCCCGAAGGCGATCATCTCGGCCTACCTGAGTTTCTTTCCGGTCGTCGTCGGCATGGTGAAGGGGCTCCGCAGCCCGGACACGATGCAGATCGACCTGCTGCGGACCTACGGGGCGAGCGGGGCGCAGACATTGCGCAAGCTGCGGGTGCCGGCCTCGATGCCCTATCTGTTCACCTCGCTGAAGGTCGGGGTGGCGGCGGCGCTGGTGGGCTCGATTGTCGGCGAACTGCCGACCGGCGCGATCGCGGGGCTGGGCGCGCGGCTGCTGTCGGGCAGCTATTATGGCCAGACGGTGCAGATCTGGTCGGCACTGTTCGCGGCGGCGGCGCTGGCGGCGGTGCTGGTCGGGATCATCGGGGTGGTGCAGCGGGTGACGCTGGCGCGGATGGGGATGGACCGATGAGCATGCCGGGCGGGCGCCGCCTGACCTTGGTCGCCCTCCTGTGCGCGGTGGGGGTGGCGGTCGTGTCCATCACGATCTCGGATGCGCTGGGGGCCATCCTCGCGGTCTGGCTGGGGGCCTGGCTGCTCAATCTCTGGCTGTCGGGGCAGGGCTGGACCGGGGTGCGTTCCCTGGTGCCGACGATCTTCGGCCTGACGATCCTGCTGCTGTGGGAGATGACGGTGCGGCTTTACGCGGTGCCCGCGATCATCCTGCCACCGCCCACCGGAATCGCGCTGACCTTTGCCGCGAACCTGCCGACGCTCTGGCAGGACTTCGCGCAGACCTTCCTGAAGGGCGCGCTGGGCGGCTATGCCATCGGCTGTTCGGCGGCAATCATCACGGCGGTGCTGATCGACCGGTCGGAGTTCCTGCAACGCGGGCTGCTGCCGGTGGGCAACTTCGTCGCCGCGCTGCCGATCGTCGGAATCGCGCCGATCCTGGTGATGTGGTTCGGCTTCGACTGGCAATCGAAGGCGGCGGTGGTGGTCGTGATGGTCTACTTCCCGGTGCTGGTGAACACGCTGGAGGGCCTGCGCGCCGCCGACCCGATGCAGCGCGACCTGATGGCGACCTGGGGCGCCAGCTACGGGCAAAGCTTGCGCAAGCTGCGGCTGCCCGCGGCGATGCCCTTCATCTTCAACGGGCTGAAAATTGCGACAACGCTGGCGCTGATCGGTGCTATCGTTGCGGAATTCTTCGGCTCTCCCATCATGGGGATGGGCTTTCGCATTTCGACCGAGGTCGGGAAATTGAATCTGAATATGGTCTGGGCCGAGATCACGGTCGCGGCGCTGGCGGGCAGCGCCTTTTACGGACTTGTCGCGATGGCAGAGAAGGCGGTGACCTTCTGGCATCCGTCGCAACGGGGATAGAACGGTTAATCAACCAAGGCCGGAAACATGGCCTGCAACACGGAGGTCGGAACGATGAAGACAGTATGGGCGGGCGCGCTGGGCGCCCTGATGATGGCCGGGGCGGCGCACGCCGCCGACAAGGTCACGCTGCAACTCAAATGGGTGACGCAGGCGCAGTTCGCGGGCTACTATGTGGCGCAGGCGAAGGGCTTCTACAAGGACGCGGGCCTTGATGTCACGATCAAGCCGGGCGGCCCCGACATCGCGCCCGAACAGGTGATCTCGGGCGGCGGCGCCGACGTGATCGTGGACTGGATGGCGGCGGCGCTGGCGGCACGCGAACGCGGGCTGGGCCTGGTCAATATCGCGCAGCCGTTCAAGCATGGCGGGCTGGAGCTGACCTGCCTGAAATCCTCGGGCATCGCGACACCCGCCGATTTCAAGGGCCATACGCTGGGGGTCTGGTTCTACGGCAACGAATACCCGTTCTACGCCTGGATGGCGAAGCTGGGGATCAAGACCGAGGGCAAGCCGGATGGCGTCGAGGTGCTCAAGCAGGGCTTCAACGTCGATCCGCTGCTGCAAAAGCAGGCCGACTGCATCTCGGTGATGACTTACAACGAGTATGGTCAGGTGCTCGACGCCGGGATCAAGCCGGATCAACTGGTCACCTTCAACTACCTGACGGAAGGCGTCGGGATGCTTGAAGACGGGCTTTACACGCTGGACAAGAACCTTGCCGACCCGGCGTTCAAGGACAAGATGGTGAAGTTCGTGAAAGCCTCGATGCAGGGCTGGAAATACGCCGAGGCGCATCCGGACGAGGCGGCGCAGATCGTGATCGACAACGACACCAGCGGCGCGCAGACGCTGGCGCACCAGCAATACATGATGAAAGAGGTCGCCAAGCTGACCGAAGGCTCGACCGGCGCGCTTGACCCGGCGGACTACGCCGAGACGGTCGCGACGCTCTTGTCGGCGGTGTCGAAGGACAATCCGGCGATCACCAAGGAGCCCGCGCCGGGCGCCTGGACGCATGACATCACGGATGCCGCGCTGAAGTAAGGCACGGCGGATTGGGCAAGGAAGGCGCGTCCCGCGGGGCGCGCCTTTTTTCGTGGGCACCGGGCCGGGGCCGGGGAAGCCTCCGGCGGGAGTATTTTTGCCGAGAAGAATGGCTGCGGGTGAAAAGCTCTGGCCAAGGCATTGAGATGGGGCTTCTTTCCTGTCAAGGTTGGCGCCTATGAGGGAGGCCGCGATGTCGCGTTCGGCGCTGACGGGAAGCCGCATCCGCGAGCGGCGCTTGCTGGGCGGGGCGAAGCAGGCCGACCTCGCGCGCCTGGTCGGGGTGTCGGCCTCCTACCTCAACCTGATCGAACACAACCGGCGCCGGATCGGCGATGTGCTGTTGCGCCGGATCGCCGAGGCGCTGGGGGTCGAGGCGGCGGTGCTGACCGAGGGCGCCGAGGCCGCGCTGCTGGACGGGTTGCGCGATGCGGCGGCGGTGGCGGCCGAGGGCGGCGCGGGCGGCGAGGCGCCGGAACTCGACCGGATCGAGGAATTTGTCGGCCGCTTTCCCGGCTGGGCGCGGCTCTTGGCGGCACGGCACGGGCGGGTGGCGCTGCTGGAGCGCACGGTGGCGGCGCTGTCGGACCGGATGGCGCATGACCCGGTGCTGTCATCGGCGCTGCATGAGGTGTTGTCGGCGCTGACCGGTGTGCGATCCGCCGCGACGATCCTGGCCGAGACCGAGGATCTGGAGCCGGAGTGGCGGGCGCGGTTCCAGGGCAACCTGAGCGCCGACGCCGACCGGCTGGCGCTGGGCGCCGAGGCGCTGGTGGCCTATCTCGACGGCCCCGTGGGCACCGAAACCGCGCTCGCCTCGCCGCTGGAAGAGGTGGAGGGGTGGCTGGCGGCGCGCGGCCACCATCTGGCCGAGGTCGAGACCGGCAGCGCGAGCGCGGATACGCTGATCGGCGCCGCCTTCGCCACCCTCTCGGCCCGGCGCATCGCGACGGGCATTGTCGCACGGTACGCCGCCGACGCGGCGCGGCTGCCGCTGGCGCCGTTCCGGGCGGCCTGGGCGGCGGCGGCGGGCGACCCGGCGGCGGTGGCGGCGCGCTTTGGCACCGATCTGGCGGCGGTGCTGCGGCGCGTCGCAAGTCTGCCGGAACAGGCGGGTGCCGGTCTGGTGATCTGCGACGGGGCAGGGGCGCTGACCTTCCGCAAGCCGACCGAAGGCTTTGCGCTGCCGCGCTTTGGCGCGGGCTGCCCGCTTTGGCCACTGTATCAGGCGCTGTCGCGGCCGATGGTGCCTCTGCGCACCACGGTGGAGATGGCGGGGCGCAGCCCGCGGCGCTTTCGCACCTTCGCCGTCTGCCAGCAGATGCGCCCGGCCGGGTTCGATGCACCGCAGGTGCTGGAGGCGACGATGCTGGTGCTGCCCGATGCGGGCCCCGATCGGGGCGCGGAGGCGGCCGAGCCGGTCGGGCCGACCTGCCGGATCTGCCCGCGCGAGGGTTGCCCGGCGCGGCGCGAGCCGTCGATCCTGATGGAGGAATTCTGAGGCGCGTTTTGACAGCCGCGCGGTTCTTCGCGATAGTCATCGAAACGACATGCCCGAAGGGCGGCGTTGGGGGAGAGGAAGCACCGCATGGGCAAGCATGTCCTGCTGGTCGAGGACGAGCCGAACATCATCGAGGCGATCCGGTTCATCCTGACGCGCGACGGCTGGCGCGTCAGCACGCATTCGGACGGCATCGACGCCGCCGCCGTGATCCGGGCCGCGGCGCCCGACGTGGTCGTGCTGGACGTGATGCTGCCGGGCCGGTCCGGTTTCGAGATCCTGCAGGACCTGCGCGCGGCCGAGGCGACGCGGACGTTGCCGGTGCTGATGCTGAGCGCCCGCAGCCAGATGCGCGACCGCGAGATGGCGGAACGCTATGGCGCCAGCCGGTTCCTGACCAAGCCCTTCGCCAATACCGAGATCGTCGCGGCGCTGCGCGACCTGGCGGGGCTGTGATGGCGATGCGGCGCGCCCTGTTTCTGGCGCGGCGCAGCTATCGGCTGCGGCGGGTGATGGATGCGGCGCGGCTGCTGCCGATCCTGGGGTTCTTCCTCTTTCTGATGCCGATCCTCTGGGGGCCAGGGGAAACCGACGTGCGCCCGACCGCCTTTGACGGGGTCTACCTGTTTCTGGTCTGGCCCGCGCTGATCCTGGCCGCCTTCGGGATCGCCCGCGTGCTTGGTCCGGTGACGGGCGCCGAGGGGGCCGAGGCCGAAGCGGCCGAGGTCGGGGGACGCGACGAGGCTGCGCGATGATCGCCTTCCGGCTGCTGGTTCTGGTCTGCCTGCTTTACGTCGGGATGCTGTTCCTCGTGGCTTTCGTCGTCGAGCGGCGCGCGGCGCGCAGTGGCGTTGGCTGGCTGCGCTCGCCGCTGGTCTACACGCTGTCGCTGTCGATCTACTGCACGGCCTGGACGTTTTACGGCGCGGTCGGCTACGCCGCACGCTCGGGGCTGGAGTTCGTCACGATCTACCTTGGCCCGACGCTGGTCTTCATCGGCTGGTGGTGGTTCCTGCGCAAGCTGGTGCGGATCGGCAAGTCCCAGCACGTGACCTCGATTGCCGACCTGATCTCGTCGCGCTACGGCAAGTCGAACCTGCTGGGGGTGATCGTCACGCTGTTCGCCGTGGTGTCGGCGATGCCCTACATCGCGCTGCAACTGCAATCGGTGGCGCTGTCGTTCGGGGCCTTCGCCGACGCCGCGCCCAAGGGCTGGGCGATCGAGGGGCCTGACAGCACCGCGTTCTGGGTGGCGGTGGGGCTGGCGGTGTTCACCGTGCTGTTCGGCACCCGCAACCTTGACGCCAACGAACAGCATCGGGGCGTGGTGACGGCGATCGCTGTCGAGGCGGTGGTGAAGCTGGTCGCGCTGCTGGCGGTCGGGGTGTTCGTGGTCTGGTACGTGGCGGATGGCCCGGCCGACATCATCGCCCATGTCAATGCCTCGCAGATCGCCGCGTGGCAGTTGCGGCCGGGGCGCTGGGTCGGGCTGACCTTCCTTGCCGGGGCGGCGGTGGTGACATTGCCGCGCATGTTTCAGGTGCTGGTGGTCGAGAACGGCCACGAGCGGCAGCTTGTGACGGCCTCCTGGGCCTTCCCGCTTTACCTCTTCGCGATGAGCCTTTTCGTGGTGCCGATCGCCGTGGTCGGGCTTGAGGTGATGCCGAATGGGTCCAACCCCGATCTCTTCGTGCTGTCGCTGCCGCTGGCGCTGCATCAGGGTGCGCTGGCGATGCTGGCCTTTCTGGGCGGGTTTTCCAGCGCGACCTCGATGGTGGTGATGGAGGCGATCGCGCTGTCCACGATGGTGTCGAACCACATCGTGATGCCGGTCTGGCTGAAGTTCGTCGCACCCCGGGCGACGCTGTCGGGCGACGTGCGCCGCGTCGTGCTGTTGTCGCGCCGCATCTCGATCGGCGGGGTGCTGGCGATGGGCTATGGCTACTATCGCCTCACCGGCGGCGGCGAGGCGCTGGCGGCGATCGGGCTGATCTCTTTCGCGGGGGCCGCGCAGGTGCTGCCCGCGATGGTGGGCGGCATGTTCTGGCGCGGCGCGACGCGGGCGGGGGCGGCGACGGGGCTGATCCTCGGCTTCACGCTCTGGCTTTACACGCTGTTCCTGCCGAGCTTCGGCGATACCGGGCTCTTGTCGCCCGCGGTCATGGCACAGGGGCCGTTCGGGCTGGGCTGGCTGCGGCCGCACGCGCTGTTCGGGGTCGAAGGGCTCGATCCGCTGCTGCACGCGCTGTTCTGGTCGATCGCGCTGAACACGCTGGCCTTCTGCGCGGTGTCGCTCTTGACCTTTCCCAGCCCGGTGGAGCGGTTGCAGGGCGCGCAATTCGTCAACGCCTTCGACCGCGGCCCCGGCGCGCACCGCTGGAGCCGGGGGCTGGCCGATGCCGAAGACCTGCTGGTGATGTCGCAGCGCATCCTTGGCCCGGACACCGCGCAGGCGTTCTTTGGCGCTCAGGCGCGGGCGCAGGGCCTTGAGGGGTTGCTGCCCGAGACGACGCCCGAATTCGTCGACCGGCTGGAGCGGCTGTTGTCGGGCTCGGTCGGGGCGGCGACGGCCCATGCGATGATCGCGCAGATCGGCGGCGGTGCCGCGGTGTCGGTTGAAGACCTGATGGCGGTGGCCAACGAGACCGCGCAGATGATGGAATACTCCAGCCAGTTGGAGGCGAAGTCGGAGGAACTGACCCGCACCGCGCGCCAGTTGCGCGAGGCGAACGCCAAGCTGACGCAACTGTCGTTGCAGAAGGATGCGTTTCTGGGCCAGATCAGCCACGAGTTGCGCACGCCGATGACCTCGATCCGGGCGTTTTCGCAGATCCTCATGGGCGGCGCGCTGCCCGAGGCCGAGGCGGCGCGCTTTGCCGGCATCATCCAGGACGAGACGATCCGACTGACCCGGCTGCTGGACGACCTGCTGGACCTGAGCGTGCTGGAAAACGGTCAGGTGACGCTGAATGAAACCGAGGTGAGCCTGCGCGGGCTGATCGACCGGGCGCTGGTGGCTGCGGCGCCGGGGGAGTTGACGATCGAGCGCGAGGCGGCGGCGGAGGCGGTGACGCTGCACACCGATGCGGACCGGCTGAGCCAGGTGTTCATCAACCTCGTCTCGAATGCGCGCAAGTATTGCGACGCGGCCCGACCCCGGCTGAAGATCGTGGTGCGGGCACGCGGCGCGCAGGTCGAGGTGGATTTCATCGACAATGGCGCGGGGATTCCCAAGGAGTCGCAGGCCCTGATTTTCGAGAAATTCGCCCGTCTGGGCGATCAGAGCCGCGCGGGCGGTGCGGGCCTTGGCCTCGCCATCTGCCGCGAGATCATGGCCAACCTCGGTGGCACCATCGCCTATCTGCCGGGGCAGGGCGGTACGGCCTTCCGTATCAGCCTGCCGCGGCGGATCGCGCGCGCGGCCTGATGCGGTCTGATGCGGCGTCAACCTATTCTAAACGCTCGTCTGGCAAGGCTGGGGCTTGCGACCGGACAGGCAGAAGGCAGGGCGGTGGATAGCGCGGGATCGGTTCTCAGACGCAAGACGGGCGCGGCGCGGCTGCGGCCCGACACGCCGGGCGAGGCTGCGGCGGTGCGGGCGCTGCGGCTGGCGTTGGGCCGGGCCGGGCAGGCGGTGCCTGGCCTCGGGCTGGAGGTTGCGGGCCTGACCGAGGCGCGGTTGTCGCTGAGCGAACTGCTGGACCTGCCACCCGATCGGGCGCTGTTGGCGATGATCGAGGGGCCGGGCGAGGCGTTGGGCCTGATCGCGCTGTCGCCGGGCGTTCTGGCCACCCTGATCGAAGCGCAGACCACCGGCCGCGTCGGGCAGGGCGATCCGGCCGTGCGCAAGCCCACGCGCACCGATGCCGCGATGTCGGCCGGGCTGATCGACCGGGTGTTGACCGGGCTCGGTGCCGAACTCGATGCCTCGCCGGACCGGGTCTGGGCCGGGGGGTTCCGCTACGCCTCGTTCCTGGAGGATCCGCGCCCGCTGGAACTGCTGCTGGAGGATACGCCCTACCGGGTGTTTCGCGCCGCCCTGACCCTGGCGACCGGGGCCCGGCAAGGCGAGGTGCTGCTGGCCCTACCGGCCGCCGGGCGCGGCAAGGCGCCTGCGACCGCCCTGCCGCTGACGGCCGCAGCCGCGCCGGTGGCGCCGCCATCGACGCTGGCCGAGGTCGCGCTGGCCGCGCCCGCGCAACTGACCGCCGTGCTGCACCGGCTGACGATCCCGCTGTCGGCGGTGCTGGGGCTGAAGCCGGGCGACGTGGTGCCGGTGCCCTCGGCCGCGCTCGACCAGATCGTGATCGAGGGGCTGGACGGGCGGCGCCTTGCCGAGGGCAAGCTGGGCCAGAACCGTGGCCATCGTGCCGTGCGACTGGCCGCGGCGCCGGGCCGGACGGCCGCCGCCGCGCCGCCGCAGACGCCCCCCGGATTCGTCGCCGAGGCCGCGTCGACACCGCCCCGCGCGGCCGTCGGCTGACGTGGGCGGTTGGCTAACGTGGGCGGTTGGCTAACGCGGGCGGTCGGCTGACGTGGGCGGTTGGCTGACGCGGGCGGGCGGCTGACGCGGGCGGGCGGCGGCACTTGTTGCAGCGCGGCCCGCCAGGCGAAAAAACCTCGACTGGTGAACCGGATGCTGTTTTCTCCGCCGCCACGCCCGGCATAGAGTGCCGCCGGGCAGGACGGAGCGCATGATGGCTGATCGGACCCTGGTGGTCGACCTTGACGGAACGCTGATCCGGTCGGACATGCTGGTGGAAAGCTTCTGGGCGGCCTGCGCGCAGCGTTGGACGGCGCCGTTTCTGGCCCTTGCAAGCCTGTGGCGGGGGGGGCGCCCGGGGTTGAAGGCACGACTGGGCGAACTCGGCCCGGTGGACCCTGCGGGACTGCCCTACAACGCCGCGGTGCTGGATTACATCGCGCGCTGGCGGGCGGCGGGCGGGCGCACCGCGCTGGTGACCGCCTCGGCGCAGGGGCTGGCCGACCGGGTCGCCGCGCATCTGGGCATGTTCGACGAGGTTCACGGCTCGACCGCGACCGAAAACCTGAAGGGCGCCGCCAAGGCCGCCTTCCTGACAACCCGCTTTGGCGCCGCCGGGTTCGACTACATCGGCGATGCCGAGGCCGATCTGCCGGTCTGGGCGGTGGCGCACAAGGCGATTGTCGTCGGCACCTCGGCCGCGCTGCTGGACAAGGTCAGAAGCCTTGGCCGCGAGGTCGAGACGCTGGCCGCCCCGCCGCCCGCGCCGCGCGTCTATCTGCGCGCGCTGCGCCCGCACCAGTGGCTGAAGAACCTGCTGGTCTTCCTGCCGGTGCTGGCGGCGCACAAGCTTCATGCGCCGACGCTGGCGCAGGCGCTGCTGGCCTTCGCGGCGTTCAGCCTGATCGCGTCGAGCGTCTATGTGATCAACGACCTGATGGACCTTGCGTCCGACCGCGCCCATCCGCGCAAGCGACTGCGCCCCTTCGCCAGCGGGGCGATTCCGCTGACCCACGGCACCGCGATGGCGCCCGCGCTTTTGCTGGCGGGGCTTGCGCTGGCGCTGCCGCTGGGCCTGCGCTTTCTGGGCGTTGTGCTGGAATATTACGCGCTGACGACGGCCTATTCGTTCTACTTCAAGCGGCGGCTGGTGGTCGATATCGTCGTGCTGGCCGGGCTTTACACCCTGCGGATCGTTGCCGGGGGGGCCGCTACGGGCATCCCGCTGTCGGTCTGGTTGCTGGCCTTCTCGGTGTTCTTCTTCTTCTCGCTGGCGGCGGTGAAGCGGCAGGCCGAACTGGTCGACGGCGCGACGGCGGGCAAGGTCAAGGTGGCGGGGCGAGGCTATGTTCCGGAAGACCTGCCGCTGGTCGAGATGATGGCGACCAGTTCGGGCTATGTCTCGGTTCTGGTGATGGCGCTCTACCTGAATTCGCCGGAGGTCACGCGGCTTTACCACCACCCGACCGCGCTGTGGGGGATTTGTGTCGTGCTCTTGTACTGGATCAGCCGGGTGGTGATGCTGACGCATCGCGGGCAGATGAATGACGATCCCGTCGTCTTCGCGACCAAGGATCAGGTCAGCCTCGGCTGTGGCCTTGCCATTCTTGGCTGCGCGCTGGCGGGGGCACTGCATTGACCCTGGCGCGGTTGAGCCTTGGCGCGCTGGTGCTGCGCTACGGCGCCTTCGCGGCGGTGGCGACGGTGGTGAACCTTGGCGTGCAGCGCGCGGCGCTGGAGGCGGTGCCGCTGCTCGCGCCCGCGATGCTGGCGGGAACGGCGGCGGGTCTGGTGGTGAAATACCTGCTCGACAAACGCTGGATCTTCTTTGACGGCGCCACCGGGGCGGCGGCGCATGGCCGCAAGTTCGCGCTTTACACCGCGATGGGGCTGGTGACGACGCTGATCTTCTGGGGCTCGGAAACGGCGGCCTGGGCGATCTGGCACAGCGAGGCCGCGCGCGAGACGGGCGCGGTGCTGGGGCTGATGGTGGGTTATGTCGTCAAGTTCCGGCTCGACCGGCGCTTTGTGTTCACCGATGCGCGGCTCGGGATCGGGGGCGCGGCATGATCCTGTCGGGCTGGGGTCGCACCACGCGGCAGCCGTGCCGGGTGAGCCGCCCGCGCAGCGAAGACGAGTTGGCCGCCCGTGTGGCCGAAGGCGGGCTGATCGCGCGCGGCGCGGGCCGGGCCTATGGCGACGCGGCGCAAAGCGTGGACAACACCGTCGACATGGGCGGCTTTGCGCGGATGCTGAGCTTCGATGCCGAAACCGGGCAACTGGTGGCCGAGGCGGGGGTCTGGCTGGCGGATGTGATCGCGACCTTCCTGCCGTGCGGCTGGTTCCCCGCGGTGACGCCGGGCACACGGTTTGTCACGCTGGGCGGTGCGGTCGCCGCCGACGTGCACGGCAAGAACCACCACCGCGAGGGCTCGTTCGGCGCCTTCGTGGACTGGATCGAGTTGATGGGGCCGGATGGCGCGGTGCGCCGCCTGGGGCCGGGGGATGACCTGTTTCGCTGGACGCTGGGCGGAATGGGGCTGACCGGCGTGATCCTGCGGGTCGCCCTGCGGCTGCGGCGGGTGGAAACCGGGTGGATCACGCAGCGCACCATCGCGGCGCCCGATCTGGCATCCGCGATGGCGGTGTTCGAGGCGAATGCCGACGCGACCTACTCTGTCGCCTGGATCGACTGTCTGGCGCAGGGTGCGGCGCTGGGGCGGTCGCTGGTGATGCTGGGCGAACACGCGCAGGTTGCCGCCCTGCCGGGGGCCCGGCGGCAGTTCCCGTTCGACGTGCCCGCGCGGCGGCGGCTGACGGTGCCGTTCGATGCGCCGGGCTTTGCGCTGAACCCGCTGACGGTGCGGGCCTTCAACGAGGTCTACTGGCGGCTGGGCAAGCGCAAGGCGGGCACCGCGCTGGTGCCGTGGGATGCCTATTTCTACCCGCTCGACGCGATCGGGGACTGGAACCGCATCTATGGCCGCCGCGGCTTCGTGCAGTTCCAGTGCGCCTTGCCGCTGGCCGCGTCGGCCCGGGCACTGTCGGACCTGCTGACGGCGATCTCGGCGTCGGGGCAGGGCTCGTTTCTGGCGGTGTTGAAGCGGTTCGGCCCGCAGGCCACGCCGTTCTCGTTTCCGATGGACGGTTACACGCTGGCGCTGGATTTTCCGCTGCATGGCGGCACCCGGACGCTGCTGGACCGGCTTGACCGGATCGTGGTCGCGGCGGGCGGGCGCTTCTATCTGGCGAAGGATGCGCGTATGTCGCGCGAGACCTTGTGGCAGGCCGACCCCCGCGCGGCGGGGTTCGCGGCGCTGCGGGACAGGCTGGGGCTGCGCGCGGCGTTCGCCTCCACTCAATCGGAAAGGCTGGGACTATGACCAAGGGCGCTGTGCTGATCCTGGGCGGCAGATCGGATATCGGGCTGGCCATTGCGCATGCCTTCGCGGCCGGGGGGCATCCGGTGATGCTCGCCGCGCGCGGGTCCGCGACGCTGGAAACCGACCGCGCCGACATCGCGCTGCGCCACGGCGTGACGGTGACGCTGCACGACTTCGACGCGCTGGATACCGCGAGCCATCCAGGCTTCGTCGATGGCCTGCCGAGCCTGCCCGAGATTGCGGTCTGCGCCGTGGGTGCGCTGGGCAATCAGGCGGGTGACGAACACGACCCCGCCGCCGCCATCGCCGTGATGCGCGCGAACTTCGAAGGCCCGGCGACGATCCTTGCCGTGCTGGCCGACCGGTTCGAGGCGCGCGGGCGCGGCACGCTGGTCGGCATCAGTTCCGTCGCGGGCGAGCGCGGGCGGGCCACGAACTACATCTACGGCGCCGCCAAGGCGGGGTTCACCGCCTACCTTTCCGGTCTGCGCAACCGGTTGGCCAAGCAGAACGTGCATGTGCTGACCGTGCTGCCGGGCTTTGTCGCCACCCGCATGACGGCCGGGATGGACCTGCCCGCCAAGCTGACCGCAACGCCGCAAGCGGTCGGCGCCGCCGTGCGCCGCGCCGTCGAGACGCGACGCAACGTGATCTATGTAAAGCCGATCTGGTGGCTGGTGATGGCGGTCATCAAGGCGATCCCCGAGCCGGTGTTCAAGAAGCTGAAGCTCTGACGGGCGATCCGGGCAGGGGGCCGCGCGCCGAATGACCTATGCCAAGCTCACCTCTGCCCTGGCCGCCGCGCTGATCGGGCTGCTGGGGGTGGCGATCCTGATGCAGACGGCGGGGTATCTCGGCCTGCCGGGAGCACCGCCGCACGCGGCGTTCATCGACTTCGACGCCTTCCATCTGGCCGGGCGGATGGGCCTTCACGGCGACATGGCCGCGGCCTATGCCCCCGACCGGATGTTTGCCGCCGAAGACGCGGCGGGCGCCGCCGGGCTGCGGATGCCCTGGGCCTATCCGCCGCAATTCGACCTGATCGTCGCCGCGCTGGCGCTGCTGCCGGTGGGTATCGCCTATTTCCTGTTCACGGCCGGGGGCCTTGTGGCCTATCTGGCGGTGCTGCGGGGGCTGGCGGGCGCACGCTTTGCCGAAACCGTGATCGCGACGGCGCCCGCGCTGATCGTCACGGTCTACAGCGGGCAGAACGGGTTGCTGACCGGCACCCTGACCGGCCTGTTCGCGCTGGCGCTGCTGCGGGGGCGAGCGGTGGCGGGCCTGCCGCTGGGGCTGATGATCATCAAGCCGCATCTGGCGCTGGGGCTGGGCGTTCTGGTGCTGGCGCAGGCGCGCTGGCGGGTTCTCGCGGTCGCGGTCCTCACGGCGGTGCTGAGCGGGGGTGTCGCGACGCTGGTCTTCGGCCCCGGCATCTGGATGGATTTCGCGCACGGGGTGCAGGTCACCGGCGCGCTTTTGCAACGCGGAGCCTTTCAGTTCTTCCGGCTGATCTCGATCTACGGGGCGGCCCGCGCGCTTGGCGTCGGCGCGGAGCCGGCGCTGGCGGCGCAGGGGGCGGTGGCGCTCGCCGCGGTCGCGCTGATCGCGGGAATGGCGCGGTCTCGCCTGGGGCCGCGGGTCGCGCTGGGGGTCGCCGCGCTTGGGACGCTGGCGATCAGCCCCTATGCCTATGACTACGACCTGCCCATTCTCGGGGTGGCCGTTGCCCTGCTGCTGCCCGACCTTGCCGCCCGCCTGCGCGGCGTCGAGGCGGCGGCGCTGCTGGCGCTGACCTGGGTCGCAACGGGGTGGAGCGTCTGGTTGATCCTGCGGTTCCAGAGCGGCGAGCAGGCCGAGCGGATGGTCAGTGCCGGACAGGCGGTGGCCGCGGCGGGTCCGGCCTATGTGGCGCTGATCGCGGTGGTGGCGCTGATCCTTTGGCGGCGGCCCCCCCGCGCGCGGGGCTGACGGCGCCGCCAAACGCTCAGTGCCCGCCACCGGCCGCCGGGCCGCCGCGCGGGGCGGGCTTGCGCATCGCCAGCGCCAGCGCCGACAGCGCCACGAAAAGCAGCGTCAGCAGTTGAAACACGTCGATGAACGACAGCACGCTGGCCTGTTGCCTGACCATCCCGGCAAACTGCGCCAAAGCGCCCGCTCGCGGATCGGCGATCCCCAGCGCCGTCATGCCCTGCTCGATGCTGGACAGTTGCGCCATCACCTGCGCGTTGGCCCAGTTCACACCTTCCGACAGCCGCTGGTAATGCAGCGTGCCGCGCTGGATCAAGAGCGAGTTGATCAGCGCCAGACCGACCGCGCCGCCAAGGTTCCGCATCAGGTTGTAAAGCCCCGAGGCGCCGCGCAACCGTGCCGCGTCCAGCGTGCCGAGCGCCAGGTTGTTGATCGGCACCATGCACAGCATCAGCGACATGCCGCGCAGAACCTGCGGGATCAGCAGTTCCCAGAAATCCCACTGGTCGGTCAGGCCGGTCAGCATCCAGCACGACAGGCCGAAGCCGAGGAAGCCGACGATCAGCATGAAACGCGGATCAATCTTGGACGACAGCATCCCCGAGATCGGCGCCGTGAAGAACATCGCAAGGCCCGAGACGAACATCGTCTCGCCGATCATCAGGCTGTCATAGCCGCGGATGCCGGCAAGGTAGACCGGGTAGAGATAGGTCAGCCCGTAGAGCCCGATCCCCATCACGAAGGAGAAGACGCAGCCGATGGCAAAGTTCACGTTGCGGAAGGCGGACAGGTCCACCACCGGCAGGCTGGCCCGGAAGGCGCGCCAGAAGAAGGTGATGCAACCGGCGACGCAGAGGATCGCCATCCAGAACACCGCATTGTCGGACAGCCAATCGTGCTGCGGCCCTTCCTCCAGCACATATTCCAGCGGGCCGAGGAAGGCCGCAAGGCCGATCAGCCCCCACCAGTCGAACCGCTTCATCAGCTCGGGCTCGGGCTTGTCGAAGTCGATCAGATACCAGGCGGCGATGGCGACCAGGATGCCCGGCGGCACGTTGACCAGAAACAGCCAGTGCCAGGAATAGGTGTTGGACAGATAACCGCCGATGGTCGGCCCGATGGTGGGCGCCAGCGTCGCCACCAGCCCGATCATCGGCGAGACGATGTTCTGCTTCGATCGCGGGAAGATCGTGAAGGCCGCCGCGAAGACGCTGGGGATCATGCCGCCGCCGATGAAGCCCTGAATGGCGCGGTAGATCATCATCTGGTCGATGCTGGTCGCGGTGGAGCACAGGAAACTGGCCGCCGTGAAGCCGATCGCCGAAACGGTGAACAAGACCCGCGTGGACAGGATGCGGCCCAGGATGCCCGACAGCGGGATCATGATGACCTCGGCGATCAGGTAGGCCGTCTGCACCCAGGCGACCTCGTCCGACGAGGCGCTGAGGCCCGCCTGAATTTCCGACAGCGAGGCCGAGACGATCTGGATGTCGAGGATCGCCATGAACATGCCGAAGACCATCGCCAGGAACGCGAAGACCCGGCGCGGGGTAAGCGATCCTTCGGGCGCCATGATTACTTGCCTTCGGGCAGGGTGCGGCTGTCGACCTGAACCACGGCGCTGAGGCCCGAGCGCAGGCGACCCGAGTCCAGCAGCGCCTTGGGCAGTTCGATGCGCACCGGCACGCGCTGCACCACCTTGGTGAAGTTGCCGGTCGCGTTCTGGGCCGGCAGCAGCGAGAATTCCGACCCCGTCGCAGGCGCGACCGAGGCGACGGTGCCGGTGAAGGTCTGCCCCGGCAGCGCGTCGATGGTCACGCTGACGGATGCGCCGGGGGCGATGTCGGGCAGTTGGGTTTCCTTGAAGTTCGCCTCGACATAGATCGCGTCGGTCGGCACGATGGCGGCGATCTTCTGGCCGGGCGAGACCAGATCGCCCTCGCGCACCGCGACGTTGGCGACGGTGCCATCGACCGGCGCGCGCAGCACGGTGCGGTCAAGGTTGCGTTGCGCCTGATCGACGGCAAGGCTCAGGCTGGCCAGCGCGCTTTGCGCCTCGGCCTGCTGCGCTTGCAGCACGGTCACGTTGGCCTCGGCCGCGGTGATCGCGGCGGCGGCGCCGGTGACGGCGGCGCGGGCCTGATCGAGGGCGGCCACCGCATCGTCCACCGCCGACTGGGTGGCGACCGAGGATTGCATCAGCGCCGCCGTGCGGTCGTTCTTGGTCTGCGCGTTCTTCAGCCCGGCATCGGCCGCGACCTTCTGCGCCTCGGCCTCGGCGACGCTGGCCTTGGCGGCCTCGACCTGGGCTGCGATGCGCTTGATCGTGACGTCCTGCGTCACCACCTGGCTCTGGGCGGCTTTCAGCGCGTTCTGATAATCGCCATCATCCAGTTGCATCAGCAGATCGCCCGCCTTCAGCGGCTGGTTTTCGGTCACGGCGATCTTCTGCACATAGCCCAGCACCTTCGGCGCGATGGCGGTGATGTCGGCTTTCAGATAGGCGTCGTCGGTCGCGACCATGAAGCGGCCCACGGTCCAGTAGCCATAGCCCGCGTGGCCCGCAAAGCCGACCGCGACCAGCACGACCGCACCAAGGATCAGGCGTTTGGGCCCGCCCTTCCGGGCGACGGGCGCAACGGGGGCCTCGGCTTCCGTCCGGACGGGGAAGGGTTTCACTTCGGCGTCACGGGCCTGTTCGGCGGTCTTGTTGGCTTGTTCCATCGCGCGCATCCCATCAAATCAGACCGAACCGTTCGGTTCGAGCCATTGACTTAGCGCGCGACAACCGCCAGATCAATAGTCGTCGAACCGTTCAGTTCGATAAAATAGCACACAGGGCCCGACACGCATGAACATACTCCCTCCGGCCGACAAGGACGCCCCCTGTTCGCTGCGGCTCGCCGCCGGGCAAGACCCGGCGAAGCGCGCGCAGATCCTGGCCGGTGCCGGGCGGGTGATCAGCCGCATGGGCTACGACGCCGCCAGCGTCAGCGACATCGCGCGCGAGGCGGGGGTGTCGAAGGGCACCATCTACGTCTATTTCTCCGGCAAGGAAGACCTGTTCGAAGAACTGATGGAGGAAACGCGGGAACGGCTGTTCACCGAGCTGGAGGCCGAACTGGACCGGCCCGGCGATCTGGCCGACCGGCTGAAACGCTATGGCGCCGTGCTGGCAAGCAAGCTCTGTTCCGACCCGGTGATCCGGGCGCACCGGGTGATGATCGGCGTGACCGAGCGGATGCCGGAACTGGGCGCGCGCTTTTACGAACGCGGCGGCACCCGGGGCACCAGGCTGCTGGCAAGCTATCTGGTTGCCGAAGTGGCCGCCGGGCACCTCGACATTCCAGATGTGCCGCTGGCGGCGGCGCAGTTCTTCGAACTGTGCATGGCGGGCCTGTTCCGGCGCCGCCTGTTTGGCCACATGGCCGAACCGCCGACCGAGGCCGACATCGACCGCACGATCCGCGCGGCGGTCGAGATGTTCCTGTGCCGCTACGGCGTTCCCCGCCCGGCGTGACCTGCCCGGCGTGACGGCTCAGATCGCGAGGTATTCCGCGCGCAGTTCGTTGTTGTCCAGCACCTCGCGGGCGGTGCCGTCGAACACCACCGTGCCGGTGTCCAGAATGATCGCCCGGCTGGCCAGATTCAGCGCGCGGATGGCGTTCTGTTCCACGATCACCGTGGTGATGCCCTGCGCCTTGATGATGTTCAGCGTCTTCTCGATCTCGTCCACGATCACCGGGGCCAGCCCCTCGTAGGGCTCATCCAGCAACAGCACCTTGATGTCGCGCGCCAGCGCGCGGGCAATGGCCAGCATCTGCTGCTCGCCGCCCGACATGGTCACGCCTTCCTGTTTGCGCCGTTCGCCCAGGCGCGGGAACAGGTCGTAGATGCGTTCCAGCGACCAGCCGACCGGCGGCACGATCTGCGCCAGTTGCAGGTTTTCCTCGACCGTCAGGCCCGCGATGATGCGGCGATCCTCGGGCACCAGCGCGATGCCCGCGATGGCCGCCTGATACGAGTTCATCTTGTGCAGCGGCTTGTGGTCCAGCCAGACCTCGCCATGCGTCAGCCGCGGGTTCGCCAGCCGCGCGATGGCGCGCAGGGTCGAGGTCTTGCCCGCCCCGTTGCGGCCCAGCAAGGCGAGAATCTCGCCTTCGTGCACGTTCAGGCTGACACCCTGCACGATGTAGCTTTCGCCGTAATAGGCGTGAATATCCCAGACCGAGAGAAACGCGGGCGCGGTCTCGGCGTGGTTGGCGTTCATGTTCGGCTTCACGTTCATTCGACCATCCCCCCTAGTGTGCCGCTTCGCCCAAGTAGGCTTCCTTGACCTTCGGATGGCCCTTGATGTTCTCGGGTATGTCCTCGACCAGCGGCGAGCCCTGCGCCAGCACCGTGATCCGGTCGGCCAGCGAGAACACGACGTGCATGTCATGCTCGATGATCACCATCGTGATGTTGCTGTTGGCCTTGATCTCTTTCAGCAGGTCGATGGTGTTGTTGGTGTCGGCCCGCGCCATGCCGGCGGTGGGTTCATCCAGCAGCAGCAGCTTGGGGCTTTGCGACAGGCACATCGCCATCTCCAGCCGCCGTTTGTCGCCACGCGACAGCGCCCCCGCGTGCATGTCGCGCTTGTCCCACATGTTGACCTCGCGCAGCATGTTTTCGGCCTTGCCGAGGATGTCGGTCTCGGCCGCGATCGTCTCGAAGGCGTGCAGCCGGTAGGATCCGTCGCGCTTGGCGAAGCAGGGGATCAGCACGTTCTCGAACACCGACAGATCGGCAAAGATCTCGGGCGTCTGGAACACCCGGCTGATGCCCATCTGGTTGATCTCGTAGGGTTTGCGCCCCAGCACCGATTTGCCGTCGAACAGCACCGATCCGGTGTCGGGGATCAGCTTGCCGACCAGACAGTTCAGCAGCGTCGACTTGCCCGCCCCGTTCGGCCCGATGATGGCATGCACCGTGTTCTCGGTTACCGAGAGGTTCACATTGCCGAGCGCCTGCAACCCGCCGAAGCGCTTGTTGACGCCCTTGACTTCAAGGATACCCATCTGACGCTCCTTACTCGGCCGGGGTGGACGCGGGCGTGGGGCCCTTCGCGTCAGGCTTGCGGCGGAACAGCCGCCCGATACGCTGGCCGCCCTCGATCAGGCCGCCCGGCAGGAAGATCACCACCAGCATGAACAGCACGCCCAGCGTCAGGTTCCAGCCCTGGCCCACGAAGGGGTGCACGATGCCGACCAGCAGATTTTCCAGCCACTTCGGAAAGACCGAGAACCACGAGTGCAGCACGCTGTCGTTGATCTTCGAGAAGATGTTTTCGAAGTACTTGATGAAGCCCGCGCCCAGAACCGGCCCCAGCATGGTGCCGACGCCGCCCAGGATCACCATCAGCACGACCTCGCCCGAGGCCGACCATTGCATCCGGTCGGCGCCCGCCAGCGGGTCCATCGCCGCCATCAGCCCGCCCGCAAGGCCCGCATACATGCCCGAGATCACGAAGGCCGACAGCATGTAGGGCCTGGAGTTCAGGCCGGTGTAGTTCAGCCGGTGCTGGTTCGACTTGATCGCGCGCAGCATCATCCCGAACGGCGAGCGGAAGATGCGCAGCGCCAGATAGAACATCACGACCGACAGGATGCCGCAGACATAGTAGCCCGCGTTGAACTGGAACACCCGGCCCAGCAGGTCCATCTTGTAGGTCGCCCGCATCGAGAGGCCGAACAGGTTCACCTCGGGGACGGACCCGGAGGTGTTCACCGCATCCAGAATGCGCGGGTCGTTGATCTGCGGACCCAGGCCGTTCTCGCCGCCGGTGATCGGGGTCAGCACCGAATAGGCCATGTTGAAGCACATCTGCGCGAAGGCCAGCGTCAGGATCGAGAAGTAGATGCCCGACCGGCGCAGCGACACATAGCCGATCACCACCGCGAACAGCCCGCCCATCACCACGCTGAGGATCAGCCCCGGCAGGATGTTCATCGTCAGCAGCTTCATCATCCAGACCATCGCGTAGCTGCCCACGCCGATGAAGGCGGCATGACCGAACGACAGGTAGCCGGTCAGGCCGAACAGGATGTTGAAACCCACCGCGAAGATCGCGAAGATCGCGATCCGCTGCATCAGGTCGGGATACCCTGCGTTGAACTGCGCCAGCGCCGAGCCTTCGGGGAAGGGGTTCAGCAGGACCGGCGCCGTGAGCGTCAGCAGGGTCACGATCAGCAGGAACACGAGGTCTTTTTTTCCAAGGCCCAGCATGGCTTAGTCCTCCATCACGCCCTTGCGGCCCATCAGACCGCGCGGACGGGTCAGAAGAACGACAATGGCGACCACATAGATGATGATCTGGTCGATGCCGGGGACGATGTCCTTGATCCAGTTCATCGAGGCATAGCTTTCAAGGATGCCGAGCAGGAACCCGGCCAGCACGGCGCCCGGCAGGCTGCCCATGCCGCCCACCACGACCACCACGAAGCTGAGCACCAGGAAATCCATGCCCATGTGGTAGTTGGGCGAGTTGATCGGGGTGTACATCGCCCCCGCCACGCCCGCCACGGCGGCCGCGAGACCGAACATGATGGTGAAGCGGCGGTCGATGTTGATGCCCAGCAGGCCGACGGTTTCGCGGTCGGCCATCCCGGCCCGCACCACCATGCCGAAGGTGGTGAAGCGCAGGAAGGCGAACACGCCGCCGATCACCACCAGCGAGAACAGGAAGTAGATCATCCGCCAGTAGGGGTAGATGATCGCGTTCGGCGGAAAGCCCATCATGGTGCCGAAGTCGATCGAGCCCGCAAATTCGACCGGCGCCGGGGTCGGGATCGGGTTCGCGCCGAAGAAGTACTTGATCACCTCCTGCAGCACGATCGCCAGCCCGAAGGTCACCAGGATCTGGTCGGCATGCGGGCGCTTGTAGAAGTGCTTGATCAACCCGCGTTCCATGATGAAGCCGATCGCCACCATCACCGGGATCGCCAGCAGGATCGACAGCGGCACCGACCAGTTCATCAGGAATGCGCCGACCCCCTTGCCGAACCAGACATCGACATAGGGCAGTTCCACCTTCAGCGGGTTGCCCAGGAAGTCCTTCTTGGACGGGTCGAGGATGGTTTCCGACAGGCCGAGGATGCGTTGCAGCGTCACGGCGCAGAAGGCGCCCAGCATGAACAGCGTGCCATGCGCGAAGTTCACCACCCCGAGGGTGCCGAAGATGAGCGTCAGTCCAAGGGCGATCAGCGCATAGGCGCTGCCCTTGTCGAGCCCGTTCAAGGTTTGCAGGATCAGTGCGTCCATCGTTCCCACCAAGGTGCAACAGATTGCTCCGCCGACGGGCGGATGCGCAATGCGGTCGAGTTATGAAAGAGCGGCCGCCCGCGCAGGGCGCGCGGCCGCGGTATCAGCCGGGGCCGGTCAGGCGCCCGGGTTGCACTGGCCCAGATCGCCGCCCGCGAACATCTTGTTGTCGGGCGCGTAGGTGACCTGATCCACCGGCGTCACCTGAACGATATCGAGCGTGTCGAACTCGTTGTCGGGCTTCTCCTTGCCCTTCACGACCAGGCAGTCCTTGAAGCACTGGTGGTCGTCGGCACGGTAGAGCGTCGGCCCGTTGCCCATGCCGTCGAACTTGAAGCCTTCCAGCGCTTCGACCACCGCGCAGGGGTTGAAGCTCTTGGCCCGCGCCACGGCGTCGGCGTAAAGCAGCGCCTGGACATAGCAGGTCTGCGCGGCCTGGCTGGGCGGCATTCCGTATTCGGTGCCGTAGGACTTCACGAAGGCCTGGGTGCCCGCGTCGGGCAGTTTCCAGTTCCAGTTCGACGAGCCCGGAATGCCTTTGATGTTGGCCCCGGCGCCCTTCGCCATCAGCTCCGAGATCAGCGGCACCACGATCTGGAACTGCTTGCCGTTCACCATCTTGTCCTTCAGCCCGAACTGCACGGCCTGGGTCAGCGAGTTGACCATGTTGTTGCCGTAGTGGTTCAGGATCAGCACGTCGGCGCCCGAGTTCAGCACCGGCGCGAGGTAGGCCGAAAAGTCGGTCGCGGCCAGCGGGGTCAGCACGTTGGCCACCGTCTTCCAGCCGATCGCTTCGGTCGCGGCCTGCATCGAGGCCTGCTGGGTCCAGCCCCAGGTGTAGTCGGCGGTCAGGTGATAGGCCGCGCGGTCGGCGCCGTATTCCTGCTTCAGCACCGGCCCGAGGGCCGCGGCCGACATGTAGGCGTTGAAGAAGTGGCGAAAGCCGTTGCGCTTGCGGTCCTTGCCGGTGGTGTCGTTGGAATGCGACAGGCCCACCATGTAGATCAGGCCCGCTTCCTGGCACAGCGCCTGCAACGCGATGCCTTCGGCCGAGGACGAGCAGCCCGAGATCATCACCGCGCCGTCTTTCTCGATCATCGACTTGGCCAGCGCCCGCGCGGCGTCCGGCTTGGTCTGGGTGTCGCCCGATACGAAGGCGACCTTCTTGCCCAGAATGCCGGCGCCGGTCAGCGCCTTGGACGAGAACGTCTGCAGCAGACCGCCGTCGCCCTGGCCGTTCAGGTGCTTGACCGCAAGCTGGAACGCGCGCAGTTCGTCGGCGCCTTCATCGGCATAGGGGCCGGTCTGCGGCACGGTGAAGCCGAAGGTGACGGTGTCGGCCTTCGGCTCGTTGGTAAAGGCCGAGGCCCGCGACGTGAAGATCGTCGGCAGGGCCAGTCCGGCCCCCGCGACAGCGCCGGTTTTCAGAAGTCCACGTCGAGTGAGACCTGATTTGATCATTTGATTCCTCCCTGGAAGATGTTGCGGCACCCGCCTCCTCAGCACGCGCCACAGTCCGGTGAAAGACACGGCGGATCATGCGTGGATTTCGAAAACTTCGCAACAACTCATTATAAGAAAACAAAAATCCTGTAAATCCATCAACACCTAATTGCTCACGTTAGTAAACTAATTTTCTTGCGCGCGCAGAAAGCCCTTGAAGTTGCGGCATTTTCGGGGCGGACGAATGGCCGTGCGCCGAGCCGTCGATCTGCCTGCGGAACGGTCCGGCGCGGGGTCGGGCCGCAGGCTGCGTGACGCAAGGTCACGCCGGGCGCGGGCGGGTGGAGAATCACCCCGCCGCGGGCCGTGGCATTCAAGCTCGGAACGCCCGTCAGTCGGTCAACGCATAGCTGTGCTTCAACGCCCCGGTGCGGCTGTCGAAGATCAGGATCTTGCCGCTGTCGGTGACGATCGCGGTCCAGCCCTTGCCCATCGTCACCGCCGAGGGCGTTTCACCCGCGGGCAGCGTGATCCTGGCGGGAATGGCCGGGATTTCGTCATTGTCGGACGGGAAGCGGATGACAAACACCGCCACGATGGTTATGAGCCCGGCAATCATCGTGACGGTCAAGGCCGTCACGAGCCATTTCAGAAACCGCACGGTGGGGTCCAGCCGGATCTGGTCCTGCTTTGCCGGAGCGTCCTGCATGTCGCCACCTCCCGAATCCCGTCTCGAGCTGCGGATCGGCACCGCCCCGCCCGACCGCCTTGATAAGGCGCTGGCCCGCGATGTGCCAGACGCCGCGGCCCTTTCCCGCTCGCGCCTCGCGAAGTTGATCGCCGAGGGCGCGGTGTCGCTGAACGGCACGGTGGTGACCGATGCCCGCGCCCGCGTGGCCGAGGGTGATGCCATCGCCATCACGCTGGCCTCGGCCGGCGAGGTCGCGGCGGAACCCGAGGCGATCCCGCTGATCGTGGTCTACGAGGACGACGACCTGATCGTGATCGACAAGCACGCGGGCATGGTCGTGCACCCGGCGCCGGGGCAGTGGACCGGCACACTGGTCAACGCGCTCTTGCATCATTGCGGCGACACCCTCTCGGGGATCGGTGGCGAAAAGCGCCCCGGCATCGTGCACCGCATCGACAAGGAAACCTCGGGCCTGCTGGTCGCGGCCAAGTCCGACCGCGCCCATCACGGCCTTGCCGCGCAGTTCGAGGCGCATACCGTCGATCGCCACTACCTTGCGCTGGTGCACGGCGTCCCCGATGCCGCCGATCCCCGGCTGCGCGGGTTGCGCGGCATCGGTTTCGAGGCGGGCGGCATCCTGCGCATCGCCACCCACATTGCCCGCCACAAGACCGACCGCCAGCGGCAGGCGGTGCTGTTCGACAGCGGCCGCCATGCGGTGACGCGGGCGCGGGTGGCCGAACGCTTCGGCACGCCGCCCGCCGTCGCGCTGCTGGACTGCTGGCTGGAAACCGGGCGCACCCATCAGATCCGGGTGCATCTGGCCTATGCCGGGCACGGTCTTCTGGGCGATCCGACCTATGGTGGCCACCGCCGCCTGTCGGTCAAGGCGGTGGGCGAGGCGGGCGTTGCCGCCGCCGACGCCTTCCCGCGCCAGGCGCTGCATGCCGCGACGCTGGGATTCGATCACCCGGTCACCGGCGAAGCCCTGTCCTTCGCCGCGCCACTGCCGGACGACATGGCGGCCTTGCTGGCTGCCCTGCGGCGCTGAAGGGGCGGATTTTCGCTCCGACACTGACACAGGTTCGCACATGGGCGTGAAACTCCTGCCATGCAGATGGTGTGGCGACGGAACCTGCTTCATCATCCGTTGACGTCTTGTGGTTAGTCAGAAGCATCTTGAACGGCATCCGGCGAATACCTAACTCAAAGCGTTCCTTGCCCGGCAACGGGGCCGAGGAACAAGGGGGTCATGAATGAGCACCTATGCAAATCTGCCGGCGCCGTCGCCCGAACAGGGGCTGAATCGGTATCTGCAGGAAATCCGCAAGTTTCCGATGCTGGAACCGGAAGTGGAATACATGCTGGCCAAGCGCTGGGTCGACCATCAGGACGCGGAAGCCGCGCACAAGATGGTCACCAGTCACCTGAGACTGGCCGCCAAGATCGCGATGGGCTACCGCGGCTATGGCCTGCCGCAGGCCGAGGTGATTTCCGAAGCCAACGTCGGGCTGATGCAGGCGGTCAAGCGGTTCGACCCGGAAAAGGGCTTCCGGCTTGCCACCTATGCGATGTGGTGGATCCGCGCCTCGATCCAGGAATACATCCTGCGCTCGTGGAGCCTGGTGAAGCTTGGCACCACCAGCGCCCAGAAGAAGCTGTTCTTCAACCTGCGCAAGGCCAAGGCCAAGCTTGGCGCGCTGGAAGAGGGTGATCTGCGCCCCGAGAACGTCACCCGGATCGCGCATGACCTGAACGTGTCGGAGTCCGAGGTGGTGGCGATGAACCGCCGCCTGTCGGGCGGCGATGCCTCGCTGAACGCGATCGTCGGATCGGACGGCGACAGCGCGACCCAGTGGCAGGACTGGCTGGAGGACGAAAGCGCCGACCAAGCGGGCGATTACGCCGAGCGCGATGAACTGCAAGCGCGGCACGAGCTGCTGATGCGCGCGATGGACGTGCTGAACGAACGCGAGCGCGACATCCTCAACCAGCGCCGTCTGCAGGACCAGCCGGTGACGCTGGAGGAACTGTCCGACCGCTTCGGCGTCAGCCGCGAGCGCATCCGCCAGATCGAGGTGCGCGCCTTCGAGAAGCTGCAAACCCGGATGCGCCAGTTGGCCGAAGAAAAGGGCATGCTGGAACACGCGTGACGATTGCGGAGGACCGACCCGAGGGGCCGCCGAGAGGCGGCCCTTTTCGTTCCGGCGGGGGCGCGGGATCTGCCCCGCGGACGAGGCGTCAAGGCATCCGGGCGCTCACACCCGCAGGAATCCGTGCTAGACTCGTCCAACCGCTTGGACATGGAGGCGCGGATGCAATCAGTCGCCGATACGGACCGTCTGGTGACCGACGGAATCATCACGCGCGCACAGGCCAACGTGATCGAGGCGCGCGCGCGTGAAACGATGGTCATGCTTGCCATCAACACCCTGCTGTGCAGCGGCATCCTTGCGGCGACGGTGGGGGTGATCGTCTGGCTGCAAAGTCCGCTGGGAACGGCCGTCGTCGGAACGCTCGCGCTGGCTGTCGGCGCCCTGATCCTGACCCGTGGCGGCGCGCTTTACCACATGTTCGGCAATGCGGCGGCCCTGATCGGGGCCGGCATGATGATCGGCGGAGCGGTGATCAAGCTGATCGTGGACAACCCGGGCATCGCCGGAAACACCATGGTCGCCAGCGGGGCCGTGATCGCCCTGATCGCCGGGCTGGCGATGAAGCGTCTTGGCGCCGTCTCCGGTTTCGTGTCCGGCTCGATCCTCCTGATGGGGGTTGCCGTGCACCTTGGTGGGTTGGCGTTCATTTTCCTTCAGAACGGCACCGCTGGCATGACGTTGAGCCTCCTGTGGCTCTATGCGGCGGTGCTGATCGCTGCGGCGGGGTGGTTTACCGATGTCCGGCTGGTGACGGCGCTTGCCATCGTGCCCTTCGCACAGGTGCTTGACACGTCGAGCGAATATTCCCATGCGGCCTATGTATTCTATTCGCCCGAGCCGACGCTTTCGATCCTGCAGATGTCCCTCTTGATCGCCGCCTGCCTCTGGCTGGCGCGGCGGGTCGTGGAACGTTCGGCGCGTCATGCGATGGTGCTGGCCGTGCTGGCCTTCATCGTGGCCAATCTCTGCGCGCTGGTGGGTTCGCTCTGGGGGGATGTCGTCGGCAATACCCTGTGGGGGCCGTCGGTCGGCGCTGATAGCGACTATGACGCCTATCAAAAGGCGCTGGATGCTTTCCGGCAATCGACCCTCGTGATCTCTCCGAATCTTTACGCGGTGCTCTGGGCGATCGCGCTTGCCGCCATGATCCTTGGGGCGGCCGTCCGCAATCAGCGCGGATTGTTCAACGCCGCCCTGACCTTCGCGGCGATCCATGCCTATACGCAGTTCTTCGAAAGCTTCTGGGATCAGCCGCTGGCCTATGTGATCGGCGGCCTGACCGCGATCCCGCTGGCCTGGGGCATGTGGCGGCTCAATCACTGGCTCGTGGCCCGGACGAAACCCGCGACGCCGATCTGAGCCCCGGCGAATTCGCGCGGGGCCCTGCGCGCCCCGTTCACTTCCGCGCCGATCCGCACTACCCTCCGGCCGAACCGAAGGAGGATACCATGCCGAACACCGTCCGCTGGGGCATCCTGAGCGCCGCCAAGATCGCCCGCGAATGGGTGGCGCCCGCCATCCACAACTCCGCTCGCGGCACCATCGCCGCCATCGCCAGCCGCACCCCCGGCAAGGCCGAAGCCTTGGCCGACCGCTATGGGAAGGTGCGCATTCACCACGACTACGAGGCGCTGCTTGCCGATCCGGGGATCGACGCCGTCTACATTCCGCTGCCCAACGGCGCCCATGCGGAGTGGACGGAAAAGGCCCTGCGCGCGGGCAAGCATGTGTTGTGCGAAAAGCCGATCGCCTTGAAGGCCGAGGAAATCGACCACCTGATCGCGGTGCGCGAAGCCACCGGGCGCTTTGCCGCCGAGGCGTTCATGGTCACCCATCACCCGCAATGGCACCGGGTGCGCGAGCTGATCTCGCAGGGCGCCATCGGCAATCTGCGCCATGTGCAGGGCGGCTTCACCTTCTTCAACGACGATCCCGACAACATCCGCAACGATGCCGATCAGGCCGGCGGCGCGCTGCGCGACATCGGCGTCTACCCGTCCGTCACCACCCGTTTCGTGACGATGCAGGAACCCACCGCAATCCGCTCACAGATCGAATGGGATCGCGGCATCGACTCGACCGCCCGCGTCTGGGCCGAGTTTCCCGGCTTCACGATGGATTTCTACGTCTCGATGCGGATGCACGGCTACCAGCAGATGCATTTCCACGGCGATGCGGGCTGGATCAAGGTTCTGTCGCCGTTCAACGCCAAGCTTTACGGCGACGACGCGCTGGAAATCCGTGACCGCACCGGCGTCATCAAGACCGAGCGTTTTCCGCTGGTTGACCATTACGTGGTGCAGATCGACGCCTTCAACGCGACCGTGCTGGAGGACGCGCCCTATGTCTGCCCGCTGGAATTCTCGCGCGGCAACCAGCGCATGATCGACATGATCTACGCAGGCGCATCCGGCGCCTGATGGCGCAGCCCGCACATCTGATCCTGCATCTCCCGGCCGCATCCCTGCGCGCCGGGGGCGAACCGCCGAGCCCGATCTACCGCCGCCTCGCCGCGGCATTTGAAGCGCGCGGCGGCTTCGTCGAGATGGTGCCGCTCGATCGCCTGACCCTCGCGGCCGAGGTTGCGGCGGATGCGCATTTCCACATCGTCAACCACGGCGACCTGCGCCACCCGCGGGTGCTGAACGCGGGCCTCGCCTATGTCTACCCGTTCTGGCACCTCGACCCGCAGGGGTTCCGCGCGACCGCGTCGATCGGAGCGATGCCGTTCCACCCCGACCAGATCGACGGGTCGGCCGCGCAGGCGTTTTTTGCACGCCTGCGCAAGCGGCTGCTGGGCAATCGCATTTCCCGCTATGCCCAACCGCGCGAAAAGAATGACTTTCCCGCGGGTTGCATCGCCGTCTTCCTGCAATCCGAGGCACATCGCGGGCTGCGCGAGACTTGCTATCTGAGCCATGAGGTGATGCTGGCGGCCCTGCTGGCGCGGCCCGATCCGCGCCCGATCGTGATCAAACCCCACCCGCTGGAGCCCGACGGCAAGGGCCGTGCCACCGCCGAGGCGCTGGCGGCGCGCGACGGCCGCGTGATCGTGACCGACGCCAATCTGCACGACATTCTCGACCGGGCGGCCGTGACAGTGACGATCAACTCCGCCGTCGGGCTGGAAAGCATGCTGCACCGGGTGCCGGTGGTCCTGTGCGGGCAGGCGGATTTTCACCATTGCGCCGTCACGGCGCGCGCGCCCGACCGCCTCGACGCCGCCATTGCCGCGGCACAGGCCACGGCCTGGCCCTTTGCGCGCTACCTGTATTGGTACTTCGGGCTGAACTGCCTCAATGCGGGCAAGCCCGACCTGCTGGAGGATGTTCTGGCGCGGATCGCCGCAACCGGGTTTGATCCGGCCGGTTTCGGGCTGATGCCCTCCGAAACCTGAGCAGGATCAATGTGACGGCGCCGGAATCGGTGCAGACTCACCCACAAGCCGAAACAAGGAGATCGCGTGATGAAGTCCGTTCTGACACTTCTGGTCGTCGCCAGCGCCGACAAGGCGCGGTTCATCGAAATGCCCGGCCCCGGCGCGAAGCTGGTCGAGATCGAATGTGTCGTTCGGTCCGGGATGGATGCCGAACGCGCGGCGCATACCGATCACGCCGGGCGCACGCTGGGTCATGGCGGGGCGCGGGTCGTCTACGAGCCGAAAACCAGCCTTGACGAAAAGCTGCGCAAGGGCTTTGCCGAGGACATCGTCGCGGCCATCGCCGCCCGCGATCTGGCCGTGCCGTTCGACCGGTTGGTGCTCGCCGCCCCCGCCCACATGCTGGGCGCGCTGCGCGAGGCGTTGCCGCCCGGCCTGCACCAGCGCCTGTTCACCGACCTGCCGCGTGATCTGGTGGATGAACCGCTCGCCGACATGGCCGCCCATTTCACCGGTCATTCGGCGTTCTGACCGGGCTACGCCTCGGGCAGCATCACGGCCAGAAGACGGGCCATGTTGCCGCCCATCACCTTGGCGATGGTCGCCTCGTCTAGGCCCGCGCGCAGCAAGGCGTCGGTGACGGCGGCCAGTTCCGACACGTCGAACGGCTCGGGCACCGCGCCGTCGAAGTCGGAACCGAGCGAGACGTGATCGGCGCCCAGCAGCGATACCGCCGCCGTGACCGCCCCGGCGATGCCGTCGGGGCTGGGGTCGCCGATCACCTCTTGCCAATAGCCGATTCCGGCCACGCCGCCGCGCGCCATGATCGCCACCATCAGGCCGTCGGGAAAATTCCGCGGGCTCTGGCAGTGCGAGCAGATGCCGGTGTGGCTGACCACCAGCGGCACATCGGTCATCGCCAGCACGTCGCGCGCGGTCTGCACGCTGGAATGCGTCAGGTCGATGATGAAGCCCTTCGCCACCAGATCGCGCACCAGTTTCCGCCCGTAGTCGGTCAGCCCGGCGTGGTTGGCGCCATGCAGCGAGCCGCCGACCTCGCTATCCAGGAAATGATGCAGCCCGATCAGCCGGAACCCGGCCTGCCACAGCCGGTCGAGGTTTTCCAGCCGCGCGTCGAGCACATGCGCGCCCTCGGCGCCCAGGATGGCACCGACCACCTTGACCCCCTGCGCCCGCGATGCCAGCAGCGCCGCCAGATCGCCCTTGGTGCGCAGGATGCGCAGCCCCTCCGGCGCCTTCGCCGCAAACCGGTGCAGCCGGTGCGCCTGATGCAACCCTCGTTCGCACAGGCTGGCCCAGGCCCGCACCGGCCAAAGCTGCCCGATCGCCAGCAGCGTGATGCGGTCGCGGCTCTTCGCCAGATTCTCGTGCACGTTCATGCCCGCGGGAACCTGCGTCACGGCGGTGAAGACCTGCAATGCCACGTTGCCCTCGCGCAACCGGGGCAGATCGACATGCCCGCGCTTGCCCCGCCGTGTCAGGTCGCGGTTCCACAACAGGCTGTCACAGTGCCAGTCGCCCACCACCAGCCGGTCATGCAGCCCCCGCGCCGCGGCCGAGACCGGCCAGGGATCGTGCGGGATGACCCGGTTCATCCGCGCCTCTGCAACGCCCGGCACGACAAGGAAGAACACCGCCGCCGCCACAACGCCCAGGCCAAGGAGCCCCGCCAGAATCATCACCAGCATTCGGTCGCCCCTGTCTGGCCTCGGTTGCTGCGCCGACCCTAACCCGCGTCGCGCCGCGTCGCCAAGTGTCGCCGCGCGGCCCCTTGGCGGCGACCGCCATCCGGGGCAAGCTGGCCGCAAAACAGGGGAACACCATGAAAGTCTTTTTCAGCGAAGATCACCGGCTGCACTTTCCGCAAGGCGAGCTGTCGGGCGGCCAGTTCGTCACGCCCTACGAACGGCCAAGCCGGATGGAATACATCCTGCGCCGCCTGAAGGAACGCGGGCTGAAGGATATCGTCGACCCCGGCGCCGCCGACATGGCGGCGATCCGCGCCGTCTGCGCGCCCGATTTCCTCGATTTCCTCGAAACCATCTGGGGCGAGTGGAAAGCGGCGGGCAACGCGGGCGAGGTGATCCCCTACAACGTCCCGGTGCGCCGGATGCAGATGGCCCGGGTGCCGCGCAACGTCGATGGCAAGGCCGGCTACTACTGCCTGTCGCAGGAAACCGCGATCACCGGTGGCACCTGGGCGGCGGCGCTGTCCTCCGCCGCCTCGGCGCAGGCGGCGATGCGGCATGTCGCGGGTGGCGCGCGCGCGGCCTTCGCGCTTTGCCGCCCGCCGGGCCACCATGCCACCGCCGACATGTATGGCGGCTACTGTTTTCTGAACAATGCCGCCATCGTGGCCCAGATGCTGCGCGACAACGGCGCGGCAAAGGTCGCCGTGCTCGACATCGACTTTCACCACGGCAACGGCACACAGGACATCTTCTATGCCCGCGGCGACGTGTTCTACGCCTCGCTGCACGGCGCACCGGAAGACGCCTACCCCTATTTCCTCGGCTTCGCGGATGAGACCGGCACCGGCGCGGGCGAGGGCGCCAACGCCAATTACCCGATGCCCCCCGGCACCGGCTACGGCTCGTGGTCAGAGGCGCTCGATCATGCACTCGCCCGGCTGAAGGCCTGGGGCGCCGAGGCGCTGGTGGTCTCGCACGGGGTCGATGCGTTCAAGGACGACCCGATCAGCTTCTTCCGCCTCGACAGCCCCGATTTCACCGACGCGGGCCGCCGCATCGCCCGCCTTGGCCTGCCGACGGTGTTCTGCATGGAGGGCGGCTACGCCATCGAGGCGGTCGGCATCAACACCGTCAACGTGCTGGAAGGGTTCATGGATGCGTAACGTCACCGTCGCCGCGACGCAGTTCGCCTGCAGCTGGGATCTGCCTGCCAACGCCGACACGGCCGAGGCGCTGATCCGGCAGGCGGCGGGGCAGGGGGCACAGGTCATCCTGATCCAGGAACTGTTCGCCGCGCCCTATTTCTGCATCACCCAGCGCACCGAATACTTCGACCTCGCCGCCCCCTTCGAAGGCCACCCGCTGATCGCCCGCTTCGCCGATCTGGCGCGCGAATTGAACGTGGTGCTGCCCTGCCCCTATTTCGAGCGGGCGGGGATCGCCTTCTACAACTCCTGCGCCATGATCGACGCGGGCGGCAAGGTGCTGGGCAATTACCGCAAAAGCCACATCCCGCAGGGGCCGGGGTATGAGGAAAAGTTCTACTTTTCCCCCGGCGACACCGGCTTCAGGGTCTGGGATACCGCGGTCGGCCGCATCGGGCTGGCGATCTGCTGGGACCAGTGGTTCCCCGAGGCCGCCCGCGCGATGGCGCTGATGGGGGCCGAAATGCTGCTTTACCCCACCGCGATCGGATCGGAACCGCCCAACCCCGGCTACGACAGCCAGCCGCATTGGGAGGCGACGATGCGCGGCCACGCGGCGGCGAACATCCTGCCGGTGATCGCCTCGAACCGCATCGGCACCGAGGTGGCGCCCGAGGGTGTGCCGCTGACCTTCTACGGATCAAGCTTCATCGCCGACCCGGCCGGGCAACTGGCGGCCAAAGCCTCACGCGACCGCGAGGAGGTCATCACCGCCAGCTTCGACCTCGACGCCATATACGCCCTGCGCCGAAGCTGGGGCCTCTTCCGCGACCGCCGGGTGGATTTGTACGGGGCGGTGAGCACGCTGGACGGGCGGGGGTAGGGGCGGTCCATAGCAAAAGGGCGAGCCCTTCGGCCCGCCCCTCAATCCCTCTCGCGTCCCGCTCAGCTCGCCGTCGCGGGCTCGCCCTTGGACTTGGAATAGATCAGCAGCGGTTGCGCCTCGGTGGTGTTCACCGCCTCTTCGTTCACCACGACCTCTTCGACGCCATCCAGCCCCGGCAGTTCGAACATGGTATCCAGCAGGATATCCTCCATGATCGAGCGCAGGCCGCGGGCGCCGGTCTTGCGCTTGATCGCGCGCTTGGCGATCGCCCGCAGCGAGTCGTCGGTGAAGGTCAGGTCCACGCCCTCGATGTCGAACAGGCGCTGATACTGCTTCACCAGCGCGTTCTTCGGCTCGGTCAGGATGGTGACCAGCGCATCTTCGTCGAGATCGGTCAGCGTGGCGATCACCGGCAGGCGGCCGACGAATTCCGGGATCAGGCCGAACTTCAAAAGGTCTTCCGGTTCCAGCGACTTGAACATCTCACCGACGCCGCGGGTATCGTTCTCCTTCACGTCGGCGCCGAAGCCGATCGAAGAGCCTTTGGCCCGTTGTGCGATGATCTTTTCAAGCCCCGAGAAGGCACCGCCGCAGATGAACAGGATGTTCGTGGTGTCCACCTGCAGGAATTCCTGCTGCGGATGCTTGCGCCCGCCCTGCGGTGGCACGCTCGCCACCGTGCCTTCCATGATCTTCAGCAGCGCCTGCTGCACACCCTCGCCCGACACGTCGCGGGTGATCGAGGGGTTGTCGGACTTGCGGGTGATCTTGTCGACCTCGTCGATATAGACGATGCCGCGCTGGGCGCGTTCGACGTTGTATTCGCTGGCCTGCAACAGCTTCAGGATGATGTTTTCCACATCTTCGCCGACATAGCCGGCTTCGGTCAGCGTGGTCGCATCCGCCATCGTGAACGGCACGTCGAGGATGCGCGCCAGCGTCTGCGCCAGCAGGGTCTTGCCGCAGCCGGTCGGCCCGATCAGCAGGATGTTGGACTTCGACAGCTCGATGTCGGACGCCTTCGCCGAGTGGTTCAGCCGCTTGTAGTGGTTGTGCACGGCAACCGAGAGTACGCGCTTGGCGTGGACCTGGCCGATGACGTAGTCATCCAGCACCTTGCAGATGTCGCGCGGGGTCGGCACCCCGTCGGTGGCTTTCAGTCCCGAGGTCTTGGTTTCCTCGCGGATGATGTCCATGCACAGTTCGACGCATTCGTCGCAGATGAAGACTGTCGGCCCTGCGATCAGCTTGCGAACCTCGTGCTGGCTCTTGCCGCAGAACGAACAGTAGAGCGTGTTCTTGCTGTCGCTACCGGAATTGCTTGCCATCTGTCACCTCTGCGGCGCGCCTGATCCCCTTGCGAGGCGGTGCGTCCTTCTGCCCGACTGCCCATCAAAACTTTAGGGCAGCCATGGAACCTTCACAATGCCAAAATGCCGGGAGCATTTGCCCCGCCACCTTGTGCTGTCACTTCGAAGTGTCTTCCGCCTTGCCGCGGCTTTCGACGATCTCGTCGATCAGGCCCCAGGCCTTGGCATCCTCGGCCGACATGAAGTTGTCACGCTCCAGCGCCGCCTCCACCGCTTCGAGTGGCTGGCCGGTGTGCTTGACGTAGATCGCGTTCAGCCGGTCCTTCAGCTTCTGCGTTTCGCGGGCGTGGATCATGATGTCCGTCGCCTGACCCTGATACCCGCCCGAGGGCTGGTGCACCATGATCCGGCTGTTGGGCAGCGAGAACCGCATCCCCTTTTCGCCCGCCGTCAACAGCAGCGAGCCCATCGAGGCCGCCTGCCCGATCACCAGGGTCGAGACCTTCGGGCGGATGTACTGCATCGTGTCGTAGATCGACAGGCCGCTCGTCACCACGCCGCCGGGGCTGTTGATGTACATCGAGATTTCCTTGGACGGGTTTTCCGCCTCAAGGTGCAGAAGCTGCGCCACGATCAGGCTCGACATGCCGTCGTGCACCGGGCCGCCAAGGAAGATGATCCGCTCCTTCAGAAGGCGCGAGAAGATGTCGTAGGCCCGTTCGCCGCGCGAGGTCTGCTCGACGACCATCGGGACGAGGGTATTCATGTAGGTGTCGATCGGGTCTCTCATGTCGGTCCGCCTGCTGGTTCCGGAATGTCTACCGTCGTTTCGTTGCCAGAGTCTTAGTGGGGCGCACCGGCACCTGCAAGGGCAGCTAGCCACCGATGGTCCGCGTCCGGTCCCGCCGCGAGGGGCTGGACCTCGGCGCCGCGACGGTGCATCCCTGTCGCAACGCCCCTATGGAAGTGTGCCAGACATGGATACCGCCCCGCTTTTCGCCGCCCTTGGCCTGACCCCCGCCGTGCTGAGCCCCGCCGTCCTGACCGGCGGCAGCCTGCCGGTCTACTCGCCGATCGACGGCGCCGAGATCGCCCGCATCGCGGTGACCCCGGCCGCCGAAATGCCCCAGGTCATCGCCCGCGCGCAAGCCGCCTTCCGTGCGTGGCGGGACGTGCCGGCGCCGCGCCGGGGCGAGTTGGTGCGCCTGCTGGGCGAGGAACTGCGCGCCGCCAAGGCGGACCTCGGCGCGCTGGTCACGCTGGAGACCGGCAAGATCGCGTCGGAAGGGCTGGGCGAGGTGCAGGAGATGATCGACATCTGCGACTTCGCCGTGGGCCTGTCGCGCCAGCTTTACGGCCTGACGATCGCCTCGGAACGCCCCGGCCACCGCATGATGGAAAGCTGGCACCCGATCGGGCCCTGCGCCGTCATCACCGCCTTCAACTTCCCGGTGGCGGTCTGGTCGTGGAACGCGGCGCTGGCCCTGGTCTGCGGCGATCCGGTGATCTGGAAGCCATCGGAAAAGACGCCGCTGACCGCGCTGGCCACGATGAACATCCTCGCCCGCGCGCTCGCCCGCTTCGGCGACGCGCCCGAGGGGCTGTGCCAACTGGTGATCGGCGGGCCCGAGGTCGGCGCGGCGCTGGTCGCCGCGAAGGAGGTGGCGATCGTCTCGGCCACCGGATCGACCCGCATGGGTCGCGCGGTCGGCCCGAAAGTGGCGGAACGCTTCGGCCGTGCGATCCTTGAACTCGGCGGCAACAACGCGATGATCGTGGCCCCCTCGGCCGACCTCGACATGGCGGTGCGCGCCATCGTCTTCTCGGCCGTCGGCACGGCGGGGCAGCGCTGCACCTCGCTGCGCCGCCTGATCGCCCACAACTCGATCCGCGACGACCTCGTCGCCCGCCTCACCAAAGCCTACGCCAGCCTGCCCATCGGCGACCCGCGCGCCGCCACCACGCTGGTCGGCCCGCTGGTCGATCACGCTGCCCGTGACCGCATGCTGGCCGCGCTGGAACAGGCCCGCGCCGAGGGTGGCACCGTCCACGGCGGCCGCACCGTCACCGCGGGCGTGCCGCAGGGCGGCGCCTATATCGAACCCGCGCTGGTCGAAATGCCCGCGCAAACCGCCATCGTGCGCGAGGAGACCTTCGCCCCGATCCTCTACGTCATGGGCTACGACCGCTTCGAAGACGCCATCGCCCTGCAGAACGACGTGCCGCAGGGCCTGTCGTCCTGCATCTTCACGCTGAACCTGCGCGAGGCCGAATCCTTCCTGTCCGCCACCGGGTCCGACTGCGGCATCGCCAACGTCAACATCGGCCCCTCGGGCGCCGAAATCGGCGGTGCGTTCGGCGGCGAGAAGGAAACCGGCGGCGGCCGTGAAAGCGGTTCCGACGCCTGGAAGGCCTATATGCGGCGCGCCACCAACACGGTGAATTATTCGGCGAAGCTGCCGCTGGCGCAGGGCGTGAAGTTCGACTTCTGAGGCGAGGCGGCGAAAGCCGGGGGCTTCGCGCCCCCGGACCCCCGCGGGATATTTGCAGACCGAAAGTGGGGAAGAGTTATCCGGTGACGCCCAGCGGCTGCACCACCAGCCCCTCGGCCGTGCGCTCCACATGCGCGCGGAGCCCGAAGACCTCGGCAAGGTTGGCCTCGGTCAGCACCGCCTCGGGCGGACCGTCCGCCACCAGTCGTCCGCGCGACAGCATCAAGAGCCGGGTGCAGTGGCGCGCGGCCAGCCCGAGGTCATGCAGCGCGGCGATCACCGCGTGGCCTTCGGCGGCGAGGCGGGCGAAGACCTCAATCGTGCGGATCTGCGCCGCCGGGTCCAGCCCCGCGATCGGTTCGTCGGCGATCAGCAGCGGCGTTTCCTGCGCCAGTGCGCGGGCGATCAGCACCCGCGCCTGTTCGCCGCCCGAAAGCTGCGTGGCGTCGCGGTCGCGATAGGCCGCCAGCCCCATCCGGCTCAGCGCCCGGTCAACCGCCGCGCGATCCGCGGCGGAGGGGCCGCGCGGGCCAAGGTGCGGCGTGCGGCCCAGCGCCACCAGCGTTTGCACCGTGACCGGCCAGGCGACCTCGCGCGCCTGCGGCAGCCAGGCGGCAGCACGGGCGCGGGCGCGCGGCGACAGTGCGGCGAGGCTGGAGCGGCCCTCGGCCGGCAGGAGCCCCAGCGCCGCGCGCAACAGCGTGGTTTTCCCCGCGCCGTTCGGGCCGATCAGGCCGACGCACTCCCCCTCGGCCACGGTGAAGCTGACATCGTCCACCACGGGGCACTGGCCGCGCCGCACCGTCAGATGGTCGAGCGTCAGCAGCATCATGCCTCTTCCCCCCGGCTGCGCCAGATCAGGTTCAGGAACAGCGGCGCCCCCACCAGCGCCGTCAGCACGCCCAGTTGCAGATCGCGTTCGGGCGCGATCACCCGCACCGCAATATCGGCGGCCAGCACCATCGCCGCCCCCCCCAGCGCCGAGGCGGGCAGGAGCGCCGAGGGCCGCGCGCCGACCGCGCGGCGCAGCAGGTGCGGCACCACGAGGCCGACAAAACCGATCGCCCCGGCCACCGCCGTTGCCGCGCCGACCGCCGCCGCCGTGCCAAGGATCAGCGCCAGCCGAAGTCGCCCGATCCGGATGCCCATCGCCTCGGCCGCGTCCTCGCCCAGCGTCAGCGCATCGAGGCCACGCCCGAGGCTGAGGAGCACGCCGCCGCCCAGCAGGATCAGCGGTGCCGCCAGCCAGACATGCAGCATCGCGCGGTCGGACAGCGAGCCCATCAGCCAGAACATCATCTCGGTTGCGGCATAGGGGTTGGGCGACAGGTTCAGGACCAGCGCCGTCAGCGCCCCGGCCAGCGCCGACACCGCGATCCCGGCGAGGATCAGCGTCAGGGTGGACCCGCGCGGCCCGGCCAGCAGCAGGATCAACGCCACCGCCGTCGCCGCGCCGGCCAGCGCCGCCAGCGGCAGCGCCAGCGCGAAGGCGGCCGCCAGCCCGGTTTGCAGCGCGATCACCGCCCCCAGCGCCGAGGCGCCCGAGATGCCGATCAGCCCCGGTTCGGCCAGCGGGTTGCGCAGAAACCCCTGCAACGCCGCGCCGGAAAGCCCCAGCGCCGCCCCCACCAGCAGCCCGAGGAGTGCGCGCGGCAGCCGGATCTCCTGCATCACCAGCACCATCGCGCGCGATTCCGACGCAGCGCCGAACAGCGCGCGCAGGCTGGTGCCGACCGGCAGATGCGCCGGGCCGATCAGCAGCGACGCGGCGAAGAGCACCGCCACCAGCGCCCCCAGCAGCGACAAAAGTAGCCACCGCCTCATGGCCGCGCCGCCGGGTGGGCCGCCTGCAACGCCGCGATGGCGCCGATCAGCTTTGGCGTGCCGCAATCCCAATCGGGCCCGGCGACCTGCGGCGGGCCGATCCGGGCCAGCATGTCGCGCAAGACCGGATGGCTCAGGATCGCCTCGGGGCGCGAGGCGCCGGGGTAGTGCTGCGCGGTCACCAGCGCGTCGGGCGCGGCCAGCACCAGCCGCTCCAGCGGCAGGCGCGCATAGCCGGTGATCCCGGCATCGGCCGCGACGTTGCGGAACCCCGCCGCGCGCAGGATGTCGTCGGCGATCGTGCCGGGGCCCGAGGTGAAGCCGCTGGGGGCATAGATCGCGGCGCGGTCGGGGGGCAGCGCGCGGGCCCGCAGCGCGGCGAGATCGGCGTCGAAACGGTCGGTCATCGCGTCGGCCTCGGCGTTGCGCCCCAGCGCCGCGCCGACCGCCCGCATCGCGCCGCCCACGCCGTCCAGCGAGGTCGGCGCGTCGATCACCGCGACCTGCACCCCCAACCGGCGCAGCAGATCGACGCTGGCCCGCGTCGTATAGGTGCCCGCCAGCACCAGATCGGGGTGCATCAGGAACACCTCCTCGGCCTGGCCGTGGTTCTTCGGGTAAGCCGCCGCCTCGGTCACCATCGCCGAGCTGAGCGGGTCGGCGGCGAGGAAAGAGACCGACACCAGTTGCCCCGGTGCCGCCAGCAGCATCGCGAGCTGGTCGGTGCAGAGGTTCATCGAGACCACGCGCGCAGGCATCGCCGCCGCGCCGGAGGCAAGCCCCAGCGCGACGGTCGCCGCTATGATCAGGTCAGAAATCCGCACGGATCCCCACATAGACCGACCGCCCCGCTGTCGCGTAGTTCTGCACCAACTGATACTTGGCATTGAACAGGTTTTCGATGCGCAGGTAAGCCTGCACCCGGTCGGTGACCGCATAGCTCAGCCCCGCGCCCGCCACCGTATAGTCGGCCATCCCGTTCGGCCGGGCAAACCCCGACAGTGCAGACAGCGACCCGGTCAGCCTGGCCCCCAGCGGCGCGCTCAGCGTCAGCGCCAGCGCGTTGCGCGGCACCGCGGCCCAGCTTGTCGTCGCGCTCGCCACGCTGTCGGTGTAGGTATAGGCGGCGGTCAGCGTGGCGGTGCCCAGCTTGGTCTGCCCCTCCAGCTCGATCCCCTGACGGCGCGAGGTGCCGATGGCCTGCACATAGCTGTAGGTCACATAGCTGTAGTCGATCAGGTCATGCGCCGAGAGCGCGAAGGCCGTCGCCCGGATGTAGCTGTCCGGCCCGAACCGTTTCTCGATCCCCAGATCGAAGCTCCGGCTTTTCTCGGGTTTCAGCGCCGTGTTGCCGGCATAGGGGTCGTAGAGTTCGTAAGGTGAAGGCGCGCGGAACCCGGTGCCCGCCGAGGCGCGCACCGTCACGCTGTTGTCTGGCCGCCAGGCCGCGGCCAGCCGCCCGGTGGTGGCGCCGCCAAAGACCGAATCCTGATCGTGGCGGACAGAGGCGGTCAGGTCGATGGCCGAGGTCGGGCTGTAGCTCAGTTCGGCGAAGGTGCCGCTGATGCGCCGGTCCGCGCCCTCGGGCGAGCTGCCGTAGGCGCTGGTATAGACCTCGTCGAAGGTCTCGCGCGTGGTATCGGCGCCGAACACCAGCCGGGCCCGGGCGCCGAGGCTGACCGCCCCCTGATAGGCCAGTTTGGTGCGGCTGCCGGTGTAGTCGTTGGTGCTGGCGATCTCGGCCGGGCCTTCCACATAGGAGCGCGTGATGCGGAACGTGCTGGCCGACAGGGTGTTCTGCACCGCCCCGGTGTCGAACTGCGCATAGACCCGCAGCGCCGAGGTGTCGGAGGTCTGCGTTGCCGTGGCGAATGGCGCCAGCGCAACCGGGTCAGCGGCAAACGGCAACCCGCCGGGAAAATAGTCGCCGTGGTTGGCCTCGGCAAAGCCCGCAAAGCCCAAGCGGACCCCATTGGCGAAGGTGTGGCTGCCGTTCAGCGACAGCCGGTTGGCGTAATAGCCGTCATCCTTGCCGTTGGCGTAGCTGCCCGTCCAGGCCGGAAAGCCTTCGGTGCCGGTATGGCTCAGCATCAGCGCCAGATCGCTGTCGCCGGTCTTCAGCGTCGTCGAAAAGCTCAGGTTGGCCGTCTTGTAGCTGCCAACCTCGGCCGCGTAGTAGGTGTGAACGCCGTCCTCGGTCGCATGCCGGGTGGTGATGGCGATCACGCCCCCGACCGCGGATGACCCGTAAAGCGCCGATTGCGAGCCCTTCAGAATCTCGATGCTGCTGATCCCCGCGGTGCCGAGATGGCCGAAGTCAAAGGCCACCTGCGGCCCCGAGGGGTCGGTGACGTCGATGCCATCGACCAGCACCGGCACGTCATAGCTGGGCGCCCCCCGCACGGAAACATAGGCCTGCCCGCCGACGCCGCCCTTGGGCGTGATCGTGATGCCGGGCTGAAACGCCAGCGCCTGCGCCACGCTGCCCTGTGCGGCGTTCTGCAACTGGTCGCTGTCAACCACATCGACCGTGGCGCCGACCTTGTTCAGCGCGGTCGGTTCCAGGTTCGGCGAGACCACGATCTCGCCCAGATCGAAGCTCTGGGCGTGGACGGCAACCGGGGCCGCCGCGAGGGTGAAAAGAAGAAGTAACCGCATCTGTCCATGCCTTCCGAAACGCGGGGGCTGCCCGCGCGAGTCCTTGGTCGGTCCTTGGAGGGCAGAGCCCGCCGCAGACGGTGAACGTCACCACTGCGGACAAACCGCGTCCGGGGCGCGCCCCGCGCCCGGAAAGGGTGATCACTTCGGCAGGTCTCCTGGCTCGCGGGTCGTCGCTCGGGCTGGCCTTCCCGGGGTGGCCCCCAGTGGCATCGTCAGCCGTCGCTCGCCGCTTACAGTTGCGGGGGCAGCCGCGGACTTGGCCCCATCCGAGGCCGCACCGCATTCCCTTTTGGATCCGGACGGCAAAGCCCGGAACCGAAGCCCCTCCTGCCTAGCCCAAATCACGCCTCTGTCAAGCGCCCCTTCGCACCGCCGTCGCCACCGCGCGCCGGGGTGTCGCTTCCCGCCCCCGTGCCGCAAAACCGTGCCGCAAAAACGACCTTTGCGCCGCCTTTGGCATGGACAGCGCGGCCCCGCCCCTTACGCTCGCCCCGAACAACGCGCGGCGGAGGACAGGCGATGATCGAGGGCTATGGCACCATGGACGCAACCGCGCAGGCCGCGCTGGTCGCGCGCGGCGAGGTCAGCCCCGACGAGCTGCTCGATTCGGCGCTGGAGTCGGTCGAGCGGCTGAACCCCGCCCTCAACGCCGTCGTGCTGATCCAGCAGGACGTCGCCCGCAAGGCGATCCGCGACGGGTTGCCGCGCGGCCCGTTCCGCGGCGTGCCGTTCCTGCTGAAGGATCTCGGCTGCGAGGCGGTCGATTTCCCCTCCAACAGCGGCTCCCGGCTCTGGGCCAACACCCGCTATGGGCGCGATTCGGCGATCTATCAGCGCATCCGCGCCACCGGCGTCGTCAGCTTCGGGCGCACCACCGCACCCGAGGGCGGCATCGGCCCGGCCACCGAATCCGCCGTTTACGGCGGCCCGACGCGCAACCCCTGGGCGCTCGACCACACCCCCGGCGGCTCGTCCGGCGGGGCAGGGGCCGCGGTCGCGGCCGGGATTGTCGCCGCCGCGCATGGCTCCGATGGCGGCGGCTCGGTCCGCATCCCGGCCTCGTCCTGCGGCCTCTTCGGCTTCAAGCCGACCCGCGCCCGCCTGCCCGATGGCCCCTACGCGGGCGAGGGCTGGGCCGGCATGGCGATCGACGGCTTCCTGACCACATCCGTGCGCGACACCGCCGTCTTCCTCGACGCCTGCGAAGGCGCCGACCTTGGCGCGCCCTACTGGGCGCCGCCTTTGGGCCGTGGCCATGCCGCCTCGATCACAAGGCCCCCCCGCCGCCTGCGGGTGGCACTTTGCGACACCACCCTGACCGGCGACCCGATCCACCCCGATTGCAAGGCCGCCGTCCATGCCGCCGCTCAACTGCTGGCCCACCTCGGCCACCACATCGAACACGCAAGGCCGCAGGCCGACACGCCGGGCATGATGCGCGCCTGGACCGATATCGTCGCCTGCGGCGCGGCGCTTTCGGTCCACAAGACCCTCAACGGCCGCCCGCTTGCCCCGGATGCCATCGAAAACGTCACCCGCGGTGCCATCGCCCACGCCGCCACCATCCCCGGCGAGCGCTATCTGGAGGCGGTGGGCGAGGTGCACAGCTACGGCCGCCAGATGGCCGAATTCTTCGAGCCGTGGGACATCCTGCTGACGGCCACCCTCGCCGAGCCGCCCGCCCGCATCGGCCGCTTCAACCACGACACCACGGATTATGTCGCCTTCCGCATCGGCCCGCAGGGCGTCTTCGCCTACTCCCCCTTCTGCGCCGCCTTCAACGCCTCGGGCCAGCCCGCCGCCTCGCTGCCGCTGCACATGACGGCCGGGGGCCTGCCGATCGGCATCCACCTCGCCGCCCGCTTTGGCGCCGATGAGGAACTGATCGCCCTCTGCGCCGAGGTCGAAGCCGCCGCCCCCTGGGCCGCCCGCCGCGCCCCCCTGCATGTGTAAGCCATGACCGACCTGACCGCGCTTTCCGCCACGGCCCTCTCCACCCTCATCGCCGCGCGCCAGGCCTCGGCGGTGGAGGTGATGACGGCCCATCTCGACCGCATCGAAAAAGTGAACCCGGCGATCAACGCGGTGATCTCGCTCCGTCCCCGCGACGTGCTCCTGGCCGAGGCTAAAGCCGCCGACAACAGCCCGCGCAAGGGCTGGCTCCACGGTCTGCCGATGGCGGTGAAGGATCTGGCGCTGGTGCAGGGCATCCGCTCCACCTCCGGCTCACCGATCTTCGCCGACCTGATCCCGGACGAGGACGACCTGCTGGCCGCCAGCCTCCGCGCGGCGGGCGCGATCCTGATCGGCAAGACCAACACGCCCGAATTCGGCCTTGGCTCGCACAGCTTCAACCCGGTGTTCGGCGTCACCCACAACCCCTACGACCTCAGCCGCTCGGCCGGCGGCTCCTCCGGCGGGGCCGCCGCCGCACTCGCCGCACGCCTCGTCCCCGTCGCCGACGGCTCGGACATGATGGGCAGCCTGCGCAATCCGGCCGCATTCTGCAACGTCTACGGCTTGCGCCCGTCCTACGGCCTCGTGCCCGCCGATCCGGTCGGCGACACCTTCCTGCACCAGCTTTCCACCAATGGCCCGATGGGCCGCACGGTCGAGGATGTCGCCCGCCTGCTCGAAACCCTCGCCCACCCCGATGCCCGCCTGCCGCATTCCCGCGCGCCAGAACCTTTCGCCGCCGACCTCGACGCCGACCCCAAAGGCGCCCGCATCGGTTGGCTGGGCGACTGGGGCGGCGCCTACCCGATGGAACCGGGCATCACCGCATTGTGCGAAACCGCACTCGAAACTTTCACCGCGCTCGGCGCCCACGTCGAACCCGTCGCCCCGCCGTTTCCCGCCGCGAAACTCTGGGACGCCTGGATCATGCTGCGCAGCTTCGCCATCGCGGGCGGCATGGCGCCCCTGCACGCCAACCCCGAGACCCGCGCGCTCCTGAAGCCCGAGATGATCTGGGAAATTGAACGCGGCCTCGCCCTCTCGGCGATGGAGGTGCACCGCGCCTCCATCCTCCGCTCGCAATGGTTCGCCACCCTCGCCGACCTCTTCCAGACCCATGATGCCCTCGTGCTGCCCTCGGCGCAGGTCTGGCCCTTCCCGGTGGGCTGGCGCTACCCGGAAACGATCAACGGCCAACCGATGGACACCTACCACCGCTGGATGGAGGTGGTGATCCCGGTCAGCCTCGTCGGCCTGCCCGCCCTCGCGATCCCCGCGGGCTTCGGCGCCAATGGCCTGCCGATGGGGATGCAGCTCTTCGGTCCGCGCGGCGCCGATCGCGCCATCCTGCGCCTTGGGCAGGCTTACCACCGCGCCACCGACTGGCCCGGCAGGCACCCGCCCGCGCTCTGACCGAGACCGCGCCCCCCAGTCTTCCGTTTTCAAATATCCCACGGGGGTGCGGGGGTGTGAAACCCCCGCCGGCCCGGCATCCGTCTGCACAACGTCGGTGTGTTTTCGGTGTGGTTTCGGTGTGGTTTCGGTATCCCCATTTCCCGGCCTTTCCAATGCCTTGCCGCCCATCCGCCCGATTTCGGGCCGTTCGTGGTGCGCTGCGTTCACGGTTCGGCAACCCTTCGCCCGCCCGGTCACGCCAAGGCGACGGCGGACCGGAAGCACTGGACCTCGCCGCGCCCTTGGTCCATATCAGGGCAAACCACCCCGGAGGATTTCGATGGAATTCCTGAAGCGCCTTCTGACCTGGTGGAACAGCCAGACGCTCGGCACCCAGCTTTACACCTGGCGCAACGGCGTCCGGGTGGGCGAGGACGATCAGGGCAACATCTTCTACCAGACCCGCGACGCCAAGCGCCGCTGGGTGATCTTCAACGGCGAATCCGAGGCAAGCCGGGTCTCGCCCGACTGGCACGGCTGGCTGCACTTCACCTGGGATCAGCCGCCGACGACCTCGCCGCTGCTGCACCGGGCCTGGGAAAAGCCGCATCAGGAAAACCTGACCGGCACAGTGCTCGCCTATGTTCCGCCCGGCTCGATCCGTCGCGAGGCTCCGGCCGAGCGGCGCGATTACGAGGCCTGGCAGCCGGAGTGACCTGAACATGGCCGAGAATGCGGCAGAAGTCATCGTGGGCGGCCTGGTGCTCGCGGCAGCGGCGGGATTTGTCCTTTTCGCTGCGCAGGCAACGGGTTACGCCAAACGCACCGGCGGCAGCTACCCGCTGATCGCCTCGTTCCGCTCGGTCGAGGGGATCAGCGTCGGCACCGACGTGAAGCTGGCGGGGGTCAAGGTCGGCACCATCACCGGGCTGGACCTCAACCCCAAGACCTATTTCGCCGATGCCACCATCGACGTGAAAAAGGGCATCGCGCTGCCCGACGACAGCGCCATCCTGATCTCGCAAGAAGGTCTGCTGGGCGGCAACTATGTCGAGATCGTGCCGGGCGGTTCGCTCGACAACCTCAAGCCCGGTGACCGCATCGAGGATACCCAGGGCTCGGTCAGCTTGATCTCGCTTCTGATGAAATTCGTCTCGGGGCAGGGCGGCACCCCGAAACCGGCCGCCGCCGCAGGGGCAGCCGGTGAGACGACCGGCACCCCTTCGCCATGACCCGGCCGCTTATGCTGGCGCTGGTCTGCTGTGCCGCCGGGGCCGCCGGGGCCCAGACCGCAGGGACCGCGATCGACAACAGCGTTATCCAGATGCAGCCGCTCAATGCTTTGAAACCGCAGGATAATACGGCTCCCGCCCCGCCCGCCCCGCTGGACCAGGCCCCGCCGCCGACACCCGCCGCGCCCGCGCCCGCGCCTTCCACCATGCCGGGCGGGACCACCACCACCACCGATCAGGTCGCCGAGGCGCCCGGCGCCGTGGTGCGCTGGCTCGACAAGATCTCCGGCGAGACCGTCGACCTGACGCTGAAGCGCAGCGAAAGTCAGACCCAGGGCCGCATTTCCGTGACGCTGGGCGACTGCCGCTATCCGATCAGCGATCCGGCCAGCAATGCCTATGCTTACCTGACCATCCGCGACAGTCTGGTCACCGATCCGATCTTCGAGGGCTGGATGATCGCGTCGAGCCCCGCGCTGAACCCGCTCGATTCGGCGCGCTATGACGTCTGGGTGCTGCACTGCACAATGCCCTGAGGCGCCGGAATGGCGCCCTGCCGGTCGAAGTCGGCCTGCCCTGTCAGGGCAGCGGCCAACTGGCGGCGATACTCCCCCCGGCTGATCTCGACCGCGCCGAGCGAGGCGAGGTGCGGCGTCAGGAATTGCGTGTCAAAAAGCCGGAAGCCGCCCACGCGCAGGCGGCATACCAGATAGGCCAGCGCCACCTTCGAGGCGTCGGTGCGGCGCGAGAACATGCTTTCGCCGAAGAAGGCCGCGCCCAGCGTCACGCCATAGACCCCGCCAACCAGATCGGCGCCCTGCCAGACCTCCAGCGAATGGGCGTGGCCGATCCGGTGCAGCCCCAGATACAGCGCCCGGATCTCGTCGTTGATCCAGGTCTCGGGCCGGTCGGCGCAGCCGTCGAGCACCCCCGCGAAATCGCGATCTGTGGTGATTGTGAAAGTCCCCGACAGGATGCGGCGGGTCAACGAGCGGGAAATGTGGAACTTGTCCAAGCGAAGCACGCCGCGCCGCCGCGGGTCGATCCAGTGGATGCGGGCATCCTCGCGGCTTTCGGCCATCGGGAAGATGCCCGCCGCATAGGCGCTCAGCAGAATCTCGGGGGTCAGATCCGGGGCCATGACGCCGCGACCGCGAAGCGAGCCCGCGCCCGCTTCAGCCGTAGGTCCGGGCCAGCCACTTTTCCAGCCAGTGGATGTTGTAATTGCCGGCCTGAATGTCCGGGTCGGCCAGCAACTGGTGGAACAGCGGGATCGTCGTCTCCACCCCGTCGATGATCAACTCGCCTAGGGCCCGGTTCAACCGCGCCAGCGCCTCGGGCCGGTCGCGGCCGTGGACGATCAGCTTGCCGATCAGGCTGTCGTAGTAGGGCGGGATCGTATAGCCGCCGTAAAGCGCGGAATCCATCCGCACGCCCAGGCCGCCGGGGGCATGGAACACTTTCACCTTGCCGGGGCGGGGGGCGAACTCGGGCAGCTTTTCGGCGTTGATGCGCACTTCGATGGCGTGGCCGTTGATGACGAGATCGTCCTGCGTGAAGGACATCGGCAGCCCGGCCGCGACGCGGATCTGTTCGCGCACGAGGTCGACGCCAAAGATTGCCTCGGTCACCGGATGTTCGACTTGCAGGCGGGTGTTCATCTCGATGAAGAAGAACTCGCCATTCTCGAACAGGAACTCGATCGTTCCTGCGCCGCTGTAGCCGATCTTCGCCACCGCGTCGGCGCAGATCTTGCCGATGCGGGCGCGCTGTTCGGGGGTGATGACCGGGCCGGGGGCTTCCTCGAACACCTTCTGGTGGCGGCGCTGCAAGGAACAGTCGCGTTCGCCCAAGTGGACGGCGTTCCCCTTGCCGTCGCCGAACACCTGAATCTCGATGTGGCGCGGGGTCTGAAGGTATTTCTCCATGTAGACTTCGTCGTTGCCGAAAGCGGCCTTGGCCTCGCTGCGCGCGGTGCGGAAGGCCACCTCGAGCTCGCCCGCGTTCTGCGCCACCTTCATGCCGCGGCCGCCGCCACCGGCCGTCGCCTTGATGATGACCGGGTAGCCGATCGTCTCGGCCGTCGTCAGCGCCGTCGCCACGTCGGGCACGCCGCCCGCCGAGCCCGGCACCACCGGAATCCCCAGCGCCTTGGCGGTTTCCTTCGCGGTGATCTTGTCGCCCATGATGCGGATATGTGCCGCCGTCGGGCCGATGAAGGTGATCTCGTGGTCTTCCAGCACCTGCACGAAGGCGGCGTTTTCCGACAGGAAGCCATAGCCGGGGTGGATCGCCTGCGCGCCCGTGATCTCGCAGGCCGAGACGATGGCCGGGATCGACAGATAACTGTCGGCCGAGGAGTTCGGTCCGATGCAGACCGATTCGTCGGCCATGCGGACGTGCATCGCGTCGGAGTCGGCGGTCGAATGGACCGCCACCGACTTGATGCCCATCTCGCGGCAGGCCCGGACGACGCGGAGCGCGATTTCGCCGCGGTTGGCGATCAGGATCTTCTCGAACATCGGGGGCCCCTTATTCGATGATCATCAGCGGCGCGCCGTATTCGACGGGGCTGCCGTCCTCCACCAGAATGCGCTTCACCGTGCCCGCGCGCGGGGCGGGGATGTGGTTCATCGTCTTCATCGCCTCGATGATGAGGACGGTCTGGCCCTCGGTCACCTGTGCGCCGATCGTCACAAACGGCGTGGCTCCGGGTTCGGCCGACATGTAGACGGTGCCCACCATCGGCGAGGTCACGGCGCCCGGATGCTGCGCCGGGTCTTCCATCGCCGCCGGAGCCGCAGCAGCGGCAGGCGCGGCCGCGGCCGGAGCGGCGGCCATCTGCATCGGCCCCGCCATCGCCACCATCTGGGTCTGACGCGAGACGCGCACGTTCAGGCTGTCGTTCTCGCCGTATTCGCGTTTCACCGTCAGTTCGGTCAGGTCGTTCTTGTGCAGGAGTTCAGCGAGCGCCTGAATGAAGGCCACGTCGCTTTCGTGCGGTTCTTTGGTCATGCCGTCCCCGATCGGTCTTTGCTGCCCGTCTTGTGCAGGCCTTGGCCTGAGATTGGCCGCTTATACGCCAGAGGTGCGAGGGTGAAAAGCGCCCTGTTGCCGCTAACTGAACTGTCGTTTTTCGGCGCCCTGCCCGATTTGCGGGCATGTTCCCAAGCGATGCCTCCGGCTCGGCGCCGCTCAAAATTTACCATTTGATAAAAAACGAACCCTGTGGCAGCGTGAGACAAAATGACACCCAACCGGAAAGGTGCCCCTTGTCCAACAGCATGTTGACGCCCGGCGTGGTGCCGGGGCGTCTGCCGCCCTCGGCCTATGCCGACAACTTTTCCGACATCGCGCCTCCGTTGGACCGGCACGAGGCGCAGGTCGCGGCGGACCGCTGCTACTTCTGCTTCGATGCGCCCTGCATGGCCGCCTGCCCGACCACGATCGACATCCCGCTGTTCATCCGCCAGATCGCGACCGGCACGCCGGATGCGGCGGCGAAGACGATTCTGGGCCAGAACATCCTTGGCGGCATGTGCGCCCGCGTCTGCCCGACCGAGACGCTGTGCGAAGAGGTCTGCGTGCGCGAGGTGGCCGAGGGCAAGCCGGTCGAGATCGGGCGGCTGCAACGCTTCGCCACCGACACGTTGATGGCGAAGGGCGGCCACCCGTTCACCCGCGCCACCGCCACCGGCAAGCGCGTGGCGGTGGTCGGCGCCGGGCCTGCGGGGCTGTCGGCGGCGCATCGGCTGGCGATGCTGGGCCATGACGTGACGCTTTTTGAGGGGCGCGCCAAGGCGGGCGGGCTGAACGAATTCGGCATCGCCGCCTACAAGGCGACCGGCGGCTTCGCGCAGGCCGAGGTCGACTGGCTGCTGCGCATCGGCGGCATCACGGTGGAAACCGGCCAACGGCTGGGGCGCGAACTGTCGCTAGAGGCGTTGCAGGGCGCTTATGATGCGGTGTTCCTCGGCATCGGTCTGGCCGGGGTCAACGCCCTGCGCACCGAGGGCGAGGAACGCGCCCATGTGCGCGACGCGGTGGATTTCATCGCCGAACTGCGCCAGTTGCGCGACCTTGCGGCGCTGCCGGTGGGCCGCGAGGTGGTGGTGATCGGCGGCGGCATGACCGCGGTCGATGCGGCGGTGCAGTCCAAGCTGCTGGGCGCCGAGCATGTCACCATCGTCTACCGCCGCGGGCCCGAAAAGATGAGCGCCTCGGACTACGAGCGTGAACTGGCGGCATCGAAGGGCGTGCGGATCATCACCGGCGCGGCGCCGCTGCGGGTCTTGGGCACCGATACCGTCGAGGGGGTGGAGTTCGCCTATACCTCGGAAGGCCCGGAGGGGCTGATGCTGACCGCCGAAACCTTCCGGCTGAAGGCCGATCAGGTCTTCAAGGCGATCGGCCAGTCCCTTGCGGGCGTTCCGGGCGGGCTGAAGATCGAGCACGGCAAGATCGCGGTGGAGGGGCCGGGGCGCGCCAGCGTCACGGGCGTCTGGGCCGGGGGCGACTGCGCCACCGGCGGCGACGACCTGACGGTGACCGCCGTCGCGCAGGGCCGCGACGCGGCGATGGACATTCACGCAAGCCTGATGGGCGCGGCGGGGTGAACCCCGCCCCAAGGAGTTGAACCGATGGCAAACCTTGCATCCGAATTCGTCGGGATCAAATCCCCCAACCCGTTCTGGCTCGCCTCGGCACCGCCGACCGACAAGGAATACAACGTGCGTCGCGCCTATGAGGCGGGCTGGGGTGGCGTGGTCTGGAAGACGCTGGGCGAGGCCGGGCCGCCGGTGGTCAACGTCAACGGCCCGCGTTACGGCGCGATCTGGGGCGCGGACCGGCGCCTGCTGGGGCTGAACAACATCGAACTGATCACCGACCGCCCGCTGGAGGTGAACCTGCGCGAGATCAAGGCGGTGAAACGCGACTGGCCCGACCGCGCGCTGGTAGTGTCGCTGATGGTGCCCTGCGAGGAAAGCGCGTGGAAGGCGATCCTGCCGCTGGTCGAGGAGACCGGCGCCGACGGGGTGGAGCTGAACTTCGGCTGCCCGCACGGCATGGCGGAACGCGGCATGGGATCGGCGGTGGGGCAGGTGCCGGAATACATCGAGATGGTCACCCGCTGGTGCAAGCAGAACACCCGGATGCCGGTGATCGTGAAGCTGACGCCAAACATCACCAACATCCTGCACCCGGCCGAGGCGGCCAAGCGCGGCGGGGCGGATGCGGTGTCGCTGATCAATACGATCAACTCGATCACCGGGGTCGATCTGGATCTTTTCGCGCCGGAGCCGACGATTGACGGCAAGGGCACCCACGGCGGCTATTGCGGCCCGGCGGTAAAGCCGATCGCGCTGAACATGGTGGCCGAGATCGCGCGCAACGCGGCCACCCGCGGCCTGCCGATCAGCGGCATTGGCGGCGTCACCACCTGGCGCGACGCGGCGGAGTTTCTGGCGCTGGGCGCAGGCAATGTGCAGGTCTGCACCGCGGCGATGACCTACGGCTTCAAGATCGTGCAGGAGATGATCTCGGGCCTGTCGGACTGGATGGATGCCAAGGGCCACCCTTCCGTGGCTTCGGTGGTGGGGCGCGCGGTGCCCAACACCACCGACTGGCAATACCTGAACCTCAACCACGTCACCAAGGCGCATATCGACCCCGACGCCTGCATCAAATGCGGCCGCTGCTTTGCCGCCTGCGAGGATACCAGCCACCAGGCCATCGCGATGCTGCCGGGCCGGGTGTTTCAGGTGAAAGACGACGAATGCGTCGCCTGCAACCTGTGCGTCAATGTCTGCCCGGTCGAGGACTGCATCACGATGGTGACGCTGGCCAAGGGCGCGGTGGACCCGCGCACCGGACGCACGGTGGGCGACTACGCCAACTGGACGACGCACCCGAACAACCCCTCGGCCAGGGCGGCGGAGTAGGTCAGCGTCCGCCAGCCCCGGCCGGTGCCGACGGCGCGGCCTTGGCGGAAACCGGGGTTTGGGGCGCTCCGGACGGCGGCGTGACGCTTGCCGGGGATGCCGTCCGAACCTGTGGCGGGCGTGCGATGTCGGCGGGTTTGGCCGCAACCGGCGCGCCTCCCGGCGCGCCGCCGCCGCCCTGGGCTGAATCGGACGGCGGGGCCATCGCCTGCATCTGCGCATAGCCCGCCGCGCTGATCCGGGCGAGCAGGACTTGCCAGTCCCCCTCAAGCTCCAGCGGCGTGGTGCTGAAGGTCGGCGGCGGGCCGGTGGGCAGATCGGGGTCGACCGGCCGTGCCGTTGCGCGCGTCGGATTGTCGCCCGGACGCCCGCGATCCGCGAGCCCCGTGCTGTCGTTTCCGGTCGAGCCGGTGGCCGTGTCGGTGGTCGTGCTGCGTGCCGTCGCTGACACCGGCCACACCACCGAAACGGCGGAAAGTCCCGCGATATCCATCATGATCCCCGAAAGGCCACGCCCGCACCCGACTCCGACGCTACGCGCCCCGCGTTACCGCCGGGTTAACGGCCGGGGTCAGCGCCGCGCGGTAAAGCTGGGTCAGGAACCGTTCCGCCTCGGCATAGGGCGCGTCGCCCTCCTGGCCCAGCACGCGGTGCACCTGGATGTCGAAGTCGGCGTAATGCTGCGTCGTCGCCCAGATCGAGAACAGCAGGTGATAGGGGTCCAGCGGCGCCAGCCGCCCTTCGGCGATCCAGGTGCGCATCAGTGCCGCCTTGTCATCCACCAGCGCCTTCAGCTCGCCCTCGATCTGGTCGAGGATGCGCGGCGCGCCTTGCAGGATCTCGTTCGCGAACAGGCGGCTTTCGCGCGGATAAAGGCGGCTCATCTCCAGCTTGCGGCGGACGTAATCGAGGATTTCCTCGACCGGCTCGCCGTCATGGTGCAGCGCGCGCAGCGGATCGAGCCAGGTGTCCATCAACCCCGACAAGAGCGTGACGTGGATCGCCTCTTTCGACGCGAAGTAATACAGCAGATTCGGCTTCGACAGCCCCGCCACCTCGGCGATCTGGTCCAGCGTGGCGCCGCGATATCCGTATTGCGAAAACACGTCGAGCGCCGCTTCGAGGATGGCTTCCGAGTTCTTCACCTGAATGCGCGTGCGCGTGCGCGGTGCGGTCATGCCGTTCTCCTTCGCCCCCACGATCCCGCTTGCAATGGGCGCGGGCTTCGCCTTGACTGGGCGCATACCTCTGCTAGCCTGTCATTGACCATTTGGTCAAACAATCATTCATCTGCCGACTGTCCCAATTCGGGTCGCGGCTTTGGGAGACAGAGCCGATGGCGCTCGACCGCAACACCGTTCCGAACGATCTGAACGCGTTCTGGATGCCCTTCACCGCGAACCGCCAGTTCAAGAAGGCGCCGCGGATGTTCGTGGGCGCCAAGGACATGCACTATGCCACCTCCGACGGGCGTCAGGTGCTCGACGGCACGGCGGGCCTTTGGTGCTGCAACGCGGGCCATTGCCGCCCGAAAATCACCGAGGCGATCGCCAGACAGGCGGCCGAACTGGACTACGCGCCCGCCTTCCAGATGGGCCACCCGGGCGCCTTCGAACTGGCGAACCGCATCATCGAGATCGCGCCGAAGGGGATGGAGCATGTGTTCTACACCAACTCGGGCTCCGAGTCGGTGGAAACCGCGCTGAAGCTGGCCATCGCCTATCACCGGGCGCGCGGCGAGGGCGCGCGGACCCGGCTGATCGGGCGCGAGCGCGGCTATCACGGCGTCAACTTCGGCGGCATCTCGGTCGGCGGCATCGTGAACAACCGCAAGGTGTTCGGCTCGCTGCTGACCGGCGTCGATCACATGCCCCACACCCACCTGCCCGCGCTGAACAGCTACTCCAAGGGCCAGCCGGAACATGGCGGCAACCTCGCCGACGAGTTGGAACGCATCGTCGCGCTGCACGGCGCGGAAACCATCGCGGCGGTGATCGTGGAGCCGGTCGCGGGCTCGACCGGGGTTCTGGTGCCGCCGAAGGGCTATCTGGAAAAGCTGCGCGCGATCACCCGCAAGCACGGCATCCTGCTGATCTTCGACGAGGTCATCACCGGCTTCGGCCGCCTCGGCTCGGCCTTCGCGGCGCAGCATTACAACGTGCTGCCCGACATGATGACCACCGCCAAGGGCCTGACCAACGGCGTGATCCCGATGGGCGCGGTGCTGACCACCGCCGACGTGCACGACGCCTTCATGAACGGGCCCGAGCACATGATCGAGCTGTTCCACGGCTACACCTACTCCGGCAACCCGATCGCCTCGGCCGCCGGAATCGCGACGCTGGAAACCTACAAGGAAGAGGGTCTGTTCGAGCGCGCCGCCGAGATGGCGCCCTACTGGCAGGAGGCGCTGCATGCGCTCAAGGGCCTGCCGCATGTGATCGACATCCGCAACGAGGGGCTGATCGGCGCGGTGGAGCTTGAGGGGATCGCGGGCGAGCCGACCAAGCGCGCCTTCTCGGCCTTCCTCAAAGCCTACGACAAGGGCATCCTGATCCGCACCACCGGCGACATCATCGCGATGAGCCCGCCGCTGATCATCTCGAAAGCCGAGATCGACACGCTGATCGGCACACTGGCCGATGTGCTGAAATCGCTCGATTGAGATCGGGGCCGGGGGAAACCCCGGCCCATTTCACGAAGGAGGCCCCGATGCGCCCCGCCTGCACCGCCACCATGATGATCGACGACGACCGCGTGCGCGTCACCCGCTTCGACTTCGCCCCCGGCGCCGAAACCGGCTGGCACCGCCACGGCCACGACTACGTCATCACCGCGATCACCGACTGCCCGATGCTGCTGGAAGAACCCGGCGGCACCTCGCGCACCGTCCTCGTGCCCGCCGGCACCGCCTACCGCCGGATGGAGGGGGTGGAGCACAACGTCGTCAACGACGGCAAGGCGCCGATGAGCTTCGTCGAGGTGGAGTTGAAGGATGCGTCGGCGCCGCAGATGGAGTGAGGGGGGCAAGGGCAGCCCGATTTCCCCGCTGTAGCCGTGCTGCGGGTCGCCGAAGGGGCCAACATGCGCCGAGCCTGCACCGCTGCGGGTATCGACCCCAACGCGCCCCTTGTGGGCATCCCCGCAGCCGTTTTCTAACGATCTTCCACAGGGCCACTATGGAAGCTGCCTGCCCCTCGTTGCCGCAAGGTTTCGGGGTCTTCTTTAGAGATTTTGGACCGAAATTGGATAGCCTTGGGCAGCCATTTCTTTCGCCAGAAGCGCGCCCGCGTCCTTCTGCAAGCTGTCCTTGAAGGGAATGTATATAAGCCCCTGAATATCAGAAGGTTTTTCCATCGTGTCTTGTTGCTTCATCAAGATTGCGACGTTCTTGCGGCCCAAGAGAGCAAGCATCATTCCAAGTTCAAGCACCACGTTTTGACGGGCGCGAAACGCCTTTTCGTCTTCGTGGCCTGCGCGGTGCCCTTCGTCGTCAGGCGTCGCCAATACGATTGCAAACTCTGCTTCACCGATAGCTTTTTCCAGCTTTTCGATGATGGTCTGCCCTTCGTTTGGAAGTTGGTCGAGAGTTAGCGGTTCAAGCCGCCAACGACGAAGCATCGCTTCAAGGTCGGTGCGAGCGGCAGCGTCGTGACCGTAAACGACAAACACTTTACTGAGCATAGGCTTGACGTTGCCGTTTGCTGCGGGCGCTGCGAGGCTACGGCGGCAGGTTGAACGCCAAGGCATTCTTTAACCGGGTCTTGGTTCTTGCCTTGGACGACAACTTTCCCGGTGTCATAGATGTTGACGATAGCACCGTTCGCGACGCTGATCTTCGTTCCGGTTCCATTCGGCAACCGTTCTTCGGCGGTAACTTGAAAACCGCCAGCTTGCAGACACGCCTTAACTTCTTCAATGGTCATGAAATTCGCCCGATAGTTGATTCGATGCAGCTTTCCGACACTATCGGTGATCAATCGCGGCTACACTAGTGTTCTCCACCTGACGGATGGTTCCCGTTGTCGTTCTGGTGTGCTATTCTCGCGGCATGAGACGCGATGGAATCTGCCTATACCTTGGCCCCGTTGAGCGTGAGCAGCTTCAAGCCCTGCTCACCGACCGAAATACGCCGCGCA